>JALZNL010000164.1 GCA_030857715.1 Actinomycetota bacterium
GGATCGGGCAGCAAGCCGACTTTAGAGCGTGGACACCTTCTGCTCAAATCTCCCACGGGTAACTCACACCAAGCGTTTGAGGGTCGACGCCCTGAGCCTTGTCCCGGGTGGCGTCTCCCGCGTTCTGGTCTCAGGTTACGACGCGGAGATCGAGGTTCAGACCCGGGCGGTCGTGAACGCCACGGGACCATGGCTGGACGGGCTCCGCCGCCAGGAGGACGCCGGGTGCGAACCGTTGACGAGGTTGAGCAAGGGGGTCCATCTCGTACTCGATACGCGTGAGGCGTGGACCGCCGCCGTGGCCGTCTCCCTCGAAGACGGGGGCCACCTCTACGCGGTCCCCTGCGACGGTCCCATCCTCCTCGGCACGACGGACGACGAGTATGTCGAAGACCCCGGAGATCTGACAGTTCTCCCTGGCGATGTCGCCTCTCTCCTCGATAAGGCCACGGCCATACTGCCAAAGACCATGACAGATCCTCGCGCCGTGCTTTTCGCGTACGCCGGGTTGCGCGTGCTGCCGATGGGTAACGGGGTGACGGCCGCGGCCCCGCGAGGCCATCTCTTGGGCGTCGGCCGGGGCGGCATGGTCTCCGTGGGCGGCGGCAAGCTGACCACGCACCGAGCCATCGCCCTCGACGTCCTCCGACGTCTCCCTCCGGAGGTCCGTCCCCGCCGCCTTCGCCCCGACTTCACACCTTTACCCGGCGGTTCCCAGCGCTGTCCCGGGCTACACGAAGACCCCGTCCGACGCCACCTGCTCCGCGTCTACGGGTCGGAGGCCGGAGATGTCATCTCCGGCGCCGCGGGGTCTCCCGACGGGCTGGAGCCCATAGCGCCGGGAGGGCCGGACGTGTGGGCGCAGGTCCACTACGCCGCGAGAGAGGAATGGGCCGTCACCGTCGAGGACGTGGTGCGCCGCCGCACGAGCCTGGCCCTGCGGGGGCTCGACTCTCCGCAAGCGAGGGAGGTCATCTCCGCCCTTCTCCAAAGCGGGCGGGGGCCATCGTCGGCCGGACCACGCTTGTCGTCGGCAAACCGGTCGTGACAACATAGGGCGGTTTCGGGGCCTTAAGAGGCGGTTATCCACAACATGTTGTGGATAACGGGGGGCAAACGGGGGATAAGTGCACCATGTGTAACAAGGGCTTAACAAGGCGCGATTTTCGGGGGGAGTGGCGTGGTGGTTTAGGCGGCCGGGGCGAGGGGTGGAAAAGGGGCCGGGCGGCTTTACAATAAGGGGGCTGCAGAGATCTTACACGAGGTGAGAGAGTGCTAACCGAAGAGCGCGTACGGGACCAGCTCAGGAATGTGATAGACCCGGAGATCGGGATGGATCTGGTGGAGCTCGGCCTGATCTACGACGTCGGCGTCCACGACGAGGGCCGCCACGTGGACGTCACCTTCAGCCTCACGAGCCCCATGTGCCCGGTGGGGGACATGATCCAGGAGCAGGTCGAGACCGAGTCGCTCGCCATAGAGGGTGTGGAGACGGTCAACTCCCAGCTCACCTTCGACCCGATGTGGAACCCGGAGATGATGAGCCCCGCCGCCAAGCTCTTTTTCGGCCGCTAAACCCGTCGAACCGGCGGAAGACCAGGGGATGCTGCACCTGCTCGGGTGCGGCGACCCGGTGATGGAAGATCTCGTCCGGCGCATCGGGCCTCTGGGCCCTGCCGAACGTCGTCGCGGCCGCCCCGACGACGCCTACGGGTCGCTCGTCCGGACGATCGTCGGACAGCAACTCTCGACAATGGCCGCGCGCAGCATCTACGGCCGGCTCACGGCGCTCTTCGACGGCCGCCCGCCGACGCCCCAGGAGTTGATCTCCACGGACGAAGAGCTTCTGCGCGCCTGCGGCCTCTCCAGGCCCAAGATTCGCTATCTCCGCGACCTCGCGGACCGCGTCATCTCGGAGGAACTGGATCTCCGGTCGCTTCACGACCTATCAGACCAAGAGGTGATCCTCCAGATAGTCACCGTCAAGGGCCTCGGCCGGTGGAGCGCGGACATGTTCCTCATGTTTCACCTCGGGCGCGAGGACGTCGTGCCCGTCGGCGACCTCGGTGTCCGTAGGGCGGTCGAGAGGGCTTACGACCTTCCAGAGATCCCCGACGCGGAGACGCTGCAGGATCTCGCCCGGCCGTGGTCGCCGCACCGTACCCTCGCGAGCTTCTACTTCTGGGAGTCCCTCGACGCGAACCCTGCCACCGAGAGGTCATCCGGGTAGCGCGTTAGTCGCGTTCCTCGCGGTTTCTCGTACGGGTTTTTCATCCTCGTCGGACGCGGAGGTCTTCGACGGGCGCGGCGACGACGACATCACCGTCTCCAGCGACTGCGGCGACCCGGCCGTGGTGCCACCGCCCGACGAGGTAGACAGCGGGCCCGGCTACGATGTGGTGCGCGGTGTGGTCCCCGCCGACAGGATCGCCCCGGACTGCGAGCGGGTGGTACGGCAGCGGACCTCTTGAGCCGGGCCCCACTCTACTGGGGTTCTGTTCACCCAAATCCCTGGAGAATTCGTGCCGCGAACTCCGGCCGTCTCCCTTTTCGGAAGCTTTGTGACCAATCGTTGATTTCCGCGGGGGTTAGATCCGAGTTCCTTCGACCCGTGTAGCAAGGAAGATCGGAGATCCAGGTCCTCACCTCGCGGGCGGTTTCCGGCCCACTAGGGGGCCGTCCAAGTCCACGGACAGGAAGGAGTGGTGGTTCCTCGGAATCCTGCGCGAAGTGGGCTACTATGGCGGAAGCTCGCCTTCTCGGCGCCCGAATAAAGCGTACACCAGGAGTCGCCCATGATTACATCCGAAATACCCGTAAGCACCCACGAGCGTTACCAGCTCGTCTCGATAACGGAGGAGATCAGGGCCGTCGTCCGCGAGGCTGGCATCGAAGAGGGGATGTGCCTGATCTCCTCAACCCACACCACGGCCGCCGTCACGATCAACGAGGACCACGACCGGGACGTCCCAAAGGATCTGGCCGCCGCCTGCCGGGCCTTTCTCGAACGGCTCGACGTGCGCTTCGACCACGTTGAGGGCAACAGCGACTCGCACTTCCTCACGAGCCTCTTCGGACAGTCCCAGACGCTCCTGGTGCGGGGAGGCGAGCCCGACCTCGGCCGCTGGCAGGGTGTCTTTCTCGCCGAGTTCGACGGACCCCGCCAGAGGACCGTCCGCGTGGCGGTGTTCTAGCTCACGGCCAGAAGGTTCACGCTGTTTAGTTACGGTTGCGGTTTCGGTAGAATGATCCCTGATTAGACGGTTCTTTTGGTCTGGATCGTGTCCGGCGGATGGCAAGGGTTTTGGAGGCTCGCGTGAACGGATTGGTTAAGGGCGGTCTGGCCTTGGGGGGGCTGGTGGTTGGTATGGTGGCGCTCAAGAGGGCGCTCAACCCGCGGCCCCGGTACGCGCCCTGGGAGAAGCCGCCCTACGGCGAGTTCGAGAACAAGCTGCTCATCGTCGGCGGCGGCTTCGGCGGGTACACGGCCGCACAGGACCTTTGTAAGCTCGTCGGGGCCCGCGACGACGTGGGCGTGCTCGTCATCGCGCGGGACAACTTCTTCACGTTCTGGCCGATGGTGCCGGGCATCGTCAGCAGCGACATCGACGCGCGCAACGTGGCGCAGCCCCTGAGGCGGGCGCTCATCACCTCGGGGGCCAGCTTCCGGCGGGCCGAGGTCAAGACCCTGGACTACGAGCGCAAGGTCGTGGTGGCCGACGGGGGGCTCGAGTTTCCGTTCGACCACATCGTCATCTCCCTGGGCGGGCAGCCCAACTTCTTCGGGATACCGGGTGTGGAGGAGCACAGCCTCACGATGCGGGGCGTCGAAGACGCGGAGCGCATCCGGAACAAGGTCATAGAGCGTTTCGAGGAGGTCTCCCTCATTCGGGGTGATGTCCCCGAGTCCAAGCTGACGTTCGTGGTGATCGGGGGCGGGGCGACCGGGGCCGAGACGGCGTCGGAGATCCACAACCTCGTCCACGAGAGCCTGGCGCCGGACTACCCCAACATCGACCCGTACCGCGTCAGGATCTTCCTGCTCGAAGGGCTGCCGTACATCCTGCCCGAGTTGGATCCCGCGCTGCGCAAGGCGGCCCGGACGCGCCTGGTCAACGAGCGGATAGACGTGAAGACCAACGCGATGGCAGAGGAGATAACCGCGAACTGCGTCAGGCTCAAGGGCGGGGAGACGATTTCCACGGAGAACGTGATCTGGACGGCCGGCAACCGCCCGAACCAGACGATCGCGGACCTCGGCCTGCCCTACGACGAGCGGACCGGGATCAAGGTGAACGGCGACCTGCGCGTAGAGGGACACGAGAACGTGTGGGCCATCGGCGACTGCGCCTCCGTGGTGGACAGGCGCCAGGAAGACGGCAAGATCGTACCCCCAACCGCCCAGGCCGCGATACAGCAGGGCCACGTCGTCGCCCGCAACATCTTGAAGACCATCGACGGGAACCCCGACCTCGAGGAGTTCGAGTACAAGCCGCTCGGCCAGCTCGTCGAGCTCGGCAGCGACTTCGCCGTCAACGAGGTGATGGGCGTCCGGTTTACGGGCCTGATCGCGGCGCTGTTCTGGCGGATGGCGTACCTGGTGCGCCTCAACAGCCCGCAGAGCCGGGCCCGCATAGCGGCCGACTGGGTCCTCGGCGCCGTCCTGCGGCCGGCCGTGACCCAGACCAGGAGCACAGCCAAGGAGTAGCCCCCGGCGAGTAGCCTCCGGCGAGTAGCCCCGGCTTGAGCGCCGGGCCCGGAAGTGCTACGTTAACGGCGTACGCTGCCGGGAGACGGGCCATGATCCGAGACGCAGAGCAAAAGGAGATTGCGTGACCTTCGCCAACCAGCTCACCCTGGTGCGGCTCGTGGCGGTCGTGCCTGTGATGGTGATGCTCTACCTGCCCTTCGGCTGGGCCCGGTGGGCGGCACTTGCGATCTACGTCGCCGCGATCCTCACCGACTACTTCGACGGCAAGCTCGCCCGACGGTCCAACGAGGTGACGGGCTTCGGCAAGCTGATGGACTCCATCGCGGACAAGGCCTTGATCGTCTCGCTCTTCTTCGCGCTGGTCGGCGAGGGCTCGATGGCCTCGTGGATGGCGGCGATCATGGTGATCCGGGAGTTCGCCGTCACGGGCCTCCGCATGGTCGCCCTCGAAGCCGGAGAGGTAATAGCCGCGAATAGTTGGGGCAAGGCGAAGATGAATGCCCAGAGCCTCGCCGTCTTTATACTCCTGATCGGCGACCCAACCAGGACCAACTGGCAGGGTGTTATGACGGATATTGGCTGGTGGATAATGCTCGTCGCGACGCTCCTTACCCTGGTCTCGGGCTGGTCGTACTTGAGGGATACGCCGCGGATATTGGCGATCAACTCTCGTCGAGACCAGCGTCTATAAAACCTGTATTATTACGGATCGTGAATGACTGAGAAAAATGGAAAACACCTGACCCCCGCAGAGGTCGAGATGGTATTGCGCCGGGCGGCCGAGATGAGTGCCCGACGTAAAAAGCCCGGTGCTTCCGGGCGGCCGTCCGTATCGCCGGATTTGATGGTCCAGGTGGCCTCGGCCATCGGTATCCCGGAGCACGACGTGCGTCGGGCGCTCTCGGATCTTACCTCCGCCAAGGCCTTCGAGCCCGATTCCCTGCCGAAGCGGCTCTACGGTGGGGCGCGTGTACGGGCGGTCAGAGAGATCGAAAAGTCGGCCGACGGTACCCGCCAACATCTCGAAAACATGTTGAGGCTGGAACAAGGTTTGAAGCTCCGAAGCAAGACCGAGGCAAGCTCCTTATGGGACTCGGGAGACATGTTGGGCATGGTACGCCGAACGCTCGACTTCTCGGATAACCGGGCATTGCTCAAAACCCAGTCGGTGGAGCTACGGATCAAAGAGGCGAGCGAGGAGCGCTCCCATGCAAACCTGACCGCCGATTTCTCTAACCAGCGCAGTGAATACCTCTCGCTCGGTGGCATACTCGGCGTTACCCTCGGGCTGCCGAT
>JALZNL010000165.1 GCA_030857715.1 Actinomycetota bacterium
GCTTTACAGGAGGAGAGGGAGGAGGGCTTCTTCGCCACGATGTCCGCCCGGGCGAGGTGGTACTCGGCGTAGCCGCCGTTGGAGCCGGGGCCGAAGATCTCCGGCGTGTAGTAAACCTCGTCTCCCGAGGCCAGATCCGCAACCCCCGCCCCAACCTCCTCGACGACCCCCGAGACGTCCGAGCCAAGCACCACCGGCGGCTCCAGCCCCGCGAAAGACCCGTCCGCCCGGAGCTTGGTGTCCACCGGGTTCGTCCCCGCGACGACCACCCGTACCAAAACCTCGCCCGGACCGGGCCGCGGCCTCTCCATGTCCTGCTCCTCGAACAGTTCGACCCCGCCGAACCGCGGCATCACCATCGCGCGCATAAAACATCCTCCCAATAGACGAATTCTCCGCCCCCTAATTGCCCGACCAGCCCCCAGGACAAACGACCACGCGGCACGGACCGCGCGTAACCCTCCCGGACTTCGGGCCGCCCCAGACCCCAAAACCTAAGACCTGATGCCTGAAACCTGAAGCCTCAAAAATTGCTTTAGAATGTCGGCAGAGGGCGGCGAAAAGGAGGAGTAGCGTGTCCGAGAGAGACAAACAGGGCGCGGCCGGGGACCTGGCGGGGGCGTTCGGGGAGTCGTACCGGACGGTCGTGCAGAGCGCGGTCGACGCCCAGCAGCGCAACGTGGGCCTCGCCCAGGACTGGATGGAGAGCCTGACCGGGCTGCTGGAGAGCCAGTCGGAGACGAACAAGGCGCTCACCCGCGCGATGGAGTCCTACGTCAAGGTCGTGGACGAGTCCCTGGAGGCCCAGACCCGCACCAACAAGGCCCTGGCCGAGAGCATGGAGTCCTACAAGGAGGTCGTGGAGAAGGTCTCCGACCTCCAGGAGAAGAACACGGAGCTCACGCAGGGCTTCTTCGAGAAGATCACCGGCGAGCTCCAGGGCCAGGTCGAGAGCAGCGAGGCCATCGCCCGCGGCATGGTCGAGGGCTCCCAGCAGCAGATGGAGGCCTTCCAGAAGATGCTGACCGAGGCGACGGAGAGCTACACCAACCTCATGAACGCCCCGTTCGACCTCTACCAGAAGAACCTCGAGGCGTTCCGCCAGGGCGAGAAGTAGTCCGGAGCGGCGTTCGGCGGGGAGAACCCCGCGCCGGGAAAGGAGGCGCAGTGCAGGCATCCGAGAAGAGCCACGAAGTCCGTAACTTTATCGGGGGTTCCTGGGAGGACCAGGACGGCCGCGAGACCGAACCCGTCTACGACCCGGCCACCGGAGAGGTGATAGGAGAGACCCCCCTCTCGACGAAAGAGGACGTCGACCGGGCCGTCAAGGCCGCCAGGGCGGCTTTCCCCGGCTGGTCCTCCACACCCGTCATCGAGAGGACCCGCCTCTTCTTCCGCTACAAGATGCTCCTCGAAGAGCACTTCGAGGAGCTGCGGGACCTCGTCACCCTGGAGAACGGCAAGGACGCCAGGGACGCCGGGGGCGAAGTCCGCAGGGGCATCGAGGTCGTCGAGTTCGCCTGCGGGATGCCGAGCCTGCTTATGGGCGAGACCGTCCGGGACGTGGCCAGGGGGATAGACAACGCCAGCTACCGCTACCCGCTGGGGGTCGTAGCTGCGATCACGCCGTTCAATTTCCCGTGCATGGTGCCGCTGTGGACGCTGCCCGTCGCCATCGCCGCCGGTAACGCTTACATCCTCAAGCCCTCCGAAAGAACACCGCTCTCCGCCATAAAGCTCGGCGAGTTACTCGCCGAGGCCGGACTGCCCGAGGGCGTCTTCAACATCGTCCACGGGGCGCACGATGCGGTGAACGGCATCCTGGAGCACCCCGGCATAGAGGCCGTCTCCTTCGTGGGCTCCCAGCCGGTCGCCGAGCACGTTTACAGGACCGGGGCGGCGCACGGCAAGAGGGTGCAGGCCTTGGCCGGGGCCAAGAACTCCATGATCGTCATGCCTGACGCCGTCCTCGATAAGGCCGTGCCGAACATCGTCTCCTCCACCTACGGCAACGCCGGGGAGCGGTGTCTGGCTGGCAGCGTGCTCGTCGCAGTCGGGGACGTGGCCGACGAGGTGGTCGGGAAGATCCGGGAGGCCGCCTCCGCGATGAAGGTGGGGCCGGGCTACGAGGAAGGTTCGGAGCTGACCCCGGTCATAAGGGACTCCCACCGCGAGAAGGTTCGCTCCTACGTGGACCTCGGGGAAGAAGAGGGCGCGGAGGTCGTCCTCGACGGCCGGGAGCCGCCCCTCGACGAAGGCTTCTTCTTCGGCCCGACGATACTGGATCGGGTGACGGCGGAGATGCGCGTCGCGAGGGAGGAGATCTTCGGCCCGGTCCTCTCCGTGGTCAGGGTCGAGAGCCTGGACGAGGCCATCGAGTTCACCAACGGCTCCCCCTTCGGCAACGCGTGCTCGATCTACACCGAGAACGGGGCGGCGGTGCGGTACTGGCGCGAGAACGTGGAAGCCGGGATGCTCGGGGTGAACATAGGGGTTGCGGCGCCGATGGCGTTCTTCCCGTTCAACGGGGTGAAGAACAGCTTCTACGGGGACCTGCACGCGACGGGCAAGGACGGGGTGCGGTTCTTCACGGAGAACAAGGTCGAGATCACGCGCTACCTCTCTGAGCCCGGAACGACCGAAGCCGTCAGGCGTCCCACGGAGTCCGGAGCCTAGCCAGAGGAGGCTACACCGAACCCTCCCTTGGCGGGGCCGCTCTTTCGGGCTGCCCCGCCGCCTGCCGTAACGCCAACTAAACCAAGGACAACAGTTCTCAAGAAACTTTCTTGTAACCAGTGCTTTTCTTCCGCGCGCCGGTTACAATGTTCAATGACGCAACGAGAACTCGGGAGGGGGGACACATGCGTCGTTTGGTGTTCGTTATTTGTGCTGTTTTTGCGGCCGCATCGGTCGTGTCCTTTTCTACCCTTGCCGCGGAGGCGCAGCCCGCGGACCAATACGAGACCTCTGACGGCACGGAGGCGTCGCAGGACTCGCCGGAGAATACGGCCCCGGACGAAGCTCTGGACGCGCCTTCGCCCGAAGCCAACACGGCTCCGGACGAAGCTCCGGACGTGCCTTCGCCCGAAGCTTCATCGTCTGGGGACGGTTTCGTCTCTCAGGGCTCAGTCGTCGAGACGGACTCTCCGGAGGCCGTTGCGGCGCAGGAGGATTTGGCCGAAGAGGAGCGTCTTCCCGACTACTCCCAGGTCGTCGACAACACCACCAAGGGCGCCTTCCGGGCGCCGGGCTGGAAGGTACAGCGCGGTTCGCTGAGCCACGAGGGTAGCTTCGTCGCCGCCGAAGGGGCGAGGGCGTCGGCGCGGTTCGGGGTCGAGATCCCCTCCAGCAACGACTACTCCGTCTACGCGTGGTGGCCCGAGGCCGCGGACGCCGGCACCGCCCGGTACGGCGTGCAGACGGCTTCCGGGATGAAGTGGAGCAAGGTCGAACAGGGTGCGGACAGCAGCGGCATGTGGGTCAAGATCGGTAACTTTGCCATGGAACAGGGGCCGCGCTCCGTGCAGGTGGCCGCGAAGTCCGTGGACAGGGGCCAGGTCGTCGCCGACGCCGTGGCCGTGGTCCGCGGCGAGGCCGCGCCCCCCGAGGATCAGACGATGACCGCCTCCGGGGAGCGCTCCACCGCCACCGATTCCAAGCGCGTCAGCAAATTCAGCGGCCGGGACGTCGTGCGGCAGGCCCGCAGGCACATAGGCGACAAATACCGCTACGGGACCTGCACCAGGAGCACCAAGAGTTGCACCTGCCTGACCAAATTGGCCGTGCAGCCGTTCGGACATCGCATGGGAATGACAGAGAGCGGGCAGTGGAAGTACAACGGCTCCAGGAGGATAGCGAAGTCCAGCCTGCGGCCTGGCGACGAGGTCTTCTTCAAGGAGTACGGCAACAGTATCACCCATGTCGGCATCTACTCCGGCAACGGCAGGATCGTCCACGCGTCCAGCTACTGGAACAAGGTCGTCGAGAAGGAGATGAAGTACATCAAAGGCTACTTCGGGGCGAAGCGGTTCAAGTCGCGCTAGAAGGGTAGCCCGCAGGGATGTATCGAAGAGGGAGGTCCACACGGACCTCCCTCTTTCGTGTTTAGAGAGCCGTGTCGCCGGCGGCCCATTTCGGGTTGGTCGAAGCAGCCCTGGGCCCGGACATCACGACGACCGACCCGGATCTGCTTCCGCCTGAATAACTCTGATCCCCGAAACTCCACGCCGCGGTTCACGTCAGGCCAACGACCCTCCCGCAAACCGCTCCGAGTTCTCCGTTTGCGGTTTACGACGAAGCGCCCTGGTTGCCGTGATCGGCACTGGCAACGGGGTCCGTACCCGGTTCCCTGGGTGGACGGGATAGTGTGCCCGGCGTGGGACGCGGGAAAGGGCCTACGCTCCGGCGGTCCTGCCAGGACCGCCGGAGCACCAGGCTCCGTCTCCGCTACGCGCCGGGAAGATAGAGATAGTAAGGCTTGGGTTCGAGGGTCAGGCCGGACTCTTCCACGAGGCGTTCGGCCTCCGTGGGCTGGGGTGAGAGGCCGGAGAGGAGCGTGTCCGTGAAGGTGGGCGCCTGGATGTAGCGGACCACGGTGGCCTGGCCGGCGTTCGCGAGCTCGCGGGCCTCGGCTGAGGCCTCGTCCAGGCCGCCGAAGGAGTCCACGAGGCCGAGTTCTTTCGCCCTCTGGCCGGAGTAGATGCGGCCGTCGGCTATCTCGCGCACGCGGTCCTCCGGGATGCCGCGTCCGGAGGAGATCACGTCCACGAACTCCGCGTAGGATTCGTCGACGAGGGACTGGAAGATCTCGCGCTCTTCCGGCGTGATCTGCCGGAAGGCGTTGCCTATGTCTTTGAACTCGCCGCTCTTTATGACGACCTGCTTGTAGCCGTACTTGTCGGCCAGCTCCTCGAAGTTGTTGAGCTGGAAGATGACGCCGAGGGAGCCCGTGAGCGTGGTCTCGTTCGCCACGATTTCGTCGGCGGCGGTCGAGATGTAGTAGCCGCCGGAGGCCGCCGTGTCTCCCATCGAGACGACCACGGGTTTTTCGGTGTTTTTCTTGAAGTCCACGATGCTCTGGTGCATCTCGTCGCTCGCCGTGACCCCGCCACCGGGCGAGTTGACCTCGAGCACCACGGCCCGGACCCCCGTGTCGTCCGCCGCCTGCGCCAGGGCGTCGGCGAGGCCCTCGGGCGTCACGGTCGGTTGCGCGCCGCCCAGGGAGCTGTCCGCCGACGCTATGGCCCCCTGCACCGGGATGACGGCGACCTTGTTCGACCCCTCGCCGGAGACGTACTCCTCCTCGTAGACCACAGGGGCCGCGCCGCCGGCCACCCCGCCGGTAGAGCCGAGGACGACGAGAAGGACCACGGAGACCACGGCGAGCCCGATCAGCCCCAGCGCCACGAGCCCGCCCAGGACCCAGGGCCACCGTCTCCGCCGCCTCCGACCGCCACCGTCTCCGCCGGCCGGTTCCATGTCCGATTCCCTGCGCGTGTTGCCTTCCGAGTCCAAAGTAGACCCTTCCCTTCTAGTGAGTTCTTACCGCAAGTTCTTACCGCGGCGCAGCGGCGCCAACGGCCGCGAAGGTGCCGATCGCCGCGACGATCACCACCAGGATTATAAGGACACCGAGCCCGACGCACGATAGGGCGCACGAACCCGCCGACTCCCCGTAGCCGATATTGCGGGCGAGCGCCGCCCCGATCACCACCAGCACGACGTACCAGAGGAAGAAAGCGATGCCCACCAGAGACACCAGGTAGCCGAGCGCCGCCCCGGCCGGCGTCCCCTGGCCCGCCAGAAGCTGCAGCCCCGTCAGAACGGCGCTCAGCACGCCGCTGACGAAGAAAGGCGCCTGGGCCACCCCGACCACCCCGAGCATCGACGAGAGCGGCCCGGCGCCCCCGAAAAAGCGCGTAGCGAGCTGCATCAGCAGCGAGACGACGAGCCAGATCACGAACGGTGAGAGGAGCGCGAGGGCCGGGATCGCGACCTCCGCCA
>JALZNL010000166.1 GCA_030857715.1 Actinomycetota bacterium
AGCCTACGCCCGAGGAGAAGCTGCTTCGCGCCATCTTCGGCGAGAAGGCCCGCGAGGTGAAGGACTCTTCCCTCAAGGTGCCCCACGGCGAGGGCGGCGTCGTCATCGACGTCAAGCGTTTCAGCCGCGACGACGGCGACGAGTTGCAGCCGGGCGTCAACGAGATGGTCCGGGTTTTCGTGGCGAAGAAGCGCAAGATCGCGGAGGGCGACAAGCTCGCCGGGCGCCACGGCAACAAGGGCGTCATCTCCAAGATCGTGCCCGAAGAGGACATGCCGTTCATGGAGGACGGCCGCCCGGTGGACGTAATCCTGTCCCCCTTGGGCGTGCCGAGCCGCATGAACATCGGCCAGATCCTGGAGACGCATCTGGGTTGGGCCGCGAGCCAGGGGCTCGGCGTGAACGGCGGCGAGCCTACGTTCGTCTCCACGCCGGTCTTCTCCGGCGCCGAGGTCGAGGACATCGACAAGGCCATAGAGGCCGTCAACAACAACGGCGGGGCCAAGACCGGGATGGGCCGCGGCGGCAAGGTGACGCTTTATGACGGGCGCACCGGCGAGCCGTTCGACGGCAGGATCACGGTCGGCTACATGTACATACTGAAGCTTCTCCACCTCGTGGACGACAAGATCCACGCGAGGAGCACGGGCCCGTACTCCCTCGTCACGCAGCAGCCCCTGGGCGGTAAGGCCCAGTTCGGCGGCCAGCGCTTCGGCGAGATGGAGGTCTGGGCGCTGGAGGCTTACGGCGCCGCGCACACCCTGCAAGAGCTCTTGACCATCAAGAGCGACGACCGGGTGGGCCGCGTGAAGAGCTACGAGTCGATAGTGAAGGGCGAGAACATACCCGAGCCCGGCGTGCCGGCGAGCTTCAAGGTCCTCTTGAAGGAGATGCAGTCTCTCGGTCTCTCGGTCAAGCCGGTCTACAACGCCGAAGCTGCGGCGGAGGACACCGAGCGGCGCGACTGGGATGAGGCCGCTAGGGCGCTCGGGATCAACCTCAGCCGCGACGAACCGACGGGCAACCTGGACGAAGTGCCGGACGCCTTCGGCAGAGGAGGGATATAGAGCGTGCAGGGACTTGAGCGCGACATAGACATAAACAAGCTGGAGAAAATCTCCATAGGGCTTGCCTCCGCCGAGGAGATCCGGGAGTGGTCCCGCGGCGAGGTAACCAAGCCGGAGACCATCAACTACCGAACCCTCCGCCCCGAGAAGGACGGCCTCTTCGACGAGCGCATCTTCGGCCCGTCGAAGGACTGGGAGTGCTACTGCGGCAAGTACAAGAGGATCCGTTTCAAGGGCATCATCTGCGAGCGCTGCGGCGTGGAGGTCACGCGGGCGCGCGTCCGTAGGGACCGGATGGGCCACGTCGAGCTTGCCGCCCCGGTGGCGCACGTGTGGTTCGTCAAGGGCGTGCCGAGCCGGATGGGCTACCTGCTGGACATCAGCCCGAAGGAGCTCGACAGGGTCCTGTACTTCGCCAGCTCCATCGTCACGTGGGTCGACCGCGAGGAGCGGGCCAACGACATAGACCTGCTCCGCGGGCGGGTCGAGGACGAGATCCGGGAGCTTGAGCAGGACCGGGACGAGGAGATCGACCAGGTTCAGGCCCTGCGCACCAAGCGCGAGAGCGTCATAAAGGGCGAGAGCTCCCCCGACGAGCTTACGGAAGAGTTCGCGGAGATCGAAGAAGAGAATCGCGAGTCCACCGTGGCGAAGGTCCACAAGGAGGCCGACGAGTCCATAGCGGACATCCAGCGTTCGACCACGGACCAGATCGCGCTCGTGAGGCGTTCCTGGGAGGAGTTCCAGACGCTGGAGCCGCGCCAGATCGTGGACGACGAGGAGCTCTTCCGCGAGATGAAGGACCGCTTCGGCGACGAATACGGCTACGGCGTGTACTTCCGCGGCGGCATGGGTGCTGAGGCCGTCAAGGACCTCATCCTGCAGGTGGACCTCGTGGAAGAGGCCCAGAACCTGCGCGACACCGTCGGCTCGTCCAAGGGCCAGAAGCGCCAGAAGGCCATCAAGCGCCTGAAGGTCGTGGACGCGTTCCGCACCAGCGGGAACGGCCCGGAGTGGATGATCATGGAGGCTATCCCGGTCCTCCCGCCGGACCTCCGCCCGATGGTCCAGCTCGACGGCGGACGCTTCGCCACGAGCGACCTCAACGACCTGTATCGTAGGGTCATCAACCGCAACAACCGCCTGCGGCGTCTGCTCGACCTTGGCGCGCCCGACGTGATCGTGAACAACGAGAAGCGGATGCTCCAGGAGGCCGTCGACGCCCTCTTCGACAACGGTCGTAGGGGACGGGCGGTCACGGGCGCCGGCAACCGGGCGCTCAAGTCCCTCTCCGACATGCTCAAGGGCAAGCAGGGTAGGTTCCGCCAGAACCTGCTCGGCAAGCGCGTGGACTACTCTGGCCGGTCGGTGATCGTGGTCGGCCCGGGCCTGAAGATGCACCAGTGCGGCCTGCCGCGCCTCATGGCGGTCGAGCTGTTCAAGCCTTTCGTGATGAAGGTTCTCGTCGACCGGGCGCTCGCGCCGAACATCCGGAGCGCCAAGCAGATGGTCGAGCGACTGCGTCCCGAGGTGTGGGACGTGCTCGAGGACGTGATCAAGGAGCACCCGGTGCTCCTGAACCGCGCGCCTACCCTCCATAGGCTTGGCATCCAGGCCTTCGAGCCGGTGCTGGTCGAGGGCAAGGCCATCCAGGTCCACCCGCTCGTGTGCTCCGCGTTCAACGCGGACTTCGACGGCGACCAGATGGCGGTCCACGTGCCACTCTCGCCCGAGGCGCAGGCCGAGGCGCGTGTTCTCATGCTCTCGACGCAGAACATCCTGTTGCCGGCTAACGGGTTCCCGATCGCCGTTCCCTCGCAGGACATGGTGCTCGGGCTTTACTACATCACCTCCACGGGCGAGGACTTCGAGAACGAGGAGCCCAAGGCCCTGATCTCCTCCTACGACGAGGCCGAGGCCGCGTACAAGGAAGGATCGCTCAAGATCCACAACAAGGTCATCGCCCGCCGCAACGGCGAGCGGATGGAGACCACGCTCGGGCGCGTCCTCTTCAACGAGAACGTCGAGCAGACCATGAGGGACTACCTGGGCGATTCTTACGACCCGGCCGAGTACCCCTACGTCAACCACGTTTTGAAGAAGGGTGAGATCAAAGCCCTCGTCTCCGAGTACGTGGAGCGTTTCCCAACCGAACTGGTCAGCCAGCTTCTGGACACCCTGAAGAGGGTCGGCTTCCACACGGCGACGAAGGCGGGCATCTCCGTCGGCAAGAACGACATCGTCGTGCCGGAGCAGAAGGAAGGCATCCTGGAGAACTACCAGGGGCAGGTGGACGAGGTCGAGGAGCAGTGGGACCAGGGCTTTATCTCCGACGACGAGAGCCTGGAGCGGACCATCGCCCTGTGGACGCAGGCCAAGAACGAGGTCGAGGACGCCATGAAGGGCAACCTCTGGCGCTTGAACCCGATCTTCATGATGGCCGACTCCGGCGCCCGGGGTAACTACTCGAACTTCACCCAGCTCGCCGGCATGCGAGGCCTGATGACGAACACGAAGGGCGAGATCATCCCCGAGCCCGTGAAGTCCAACTTTATCGAAGGCCTCTCGGTCCTCGAGTACTTCACCTCGACCCACGGCGCCCGAAAGGGCCAGGCCGACACGGCCCTCCGTACGGCCGACTCGGGCTACCTGACCCGTCGCCTCGTCGACGTCTCCCAGGACGTCGTCGTGAACGACGAGGACTGCGGCACCAACGGATACGTGGACATCCCGCTCTACCTCGACGGCGGCAGGGGCGACGGGAACGACTCCGTCGCCGCCCGCTTCCTGGCCCGCGACCTCGTGAACCCGGAGACGGGAGAGGTCGTCGCCGAGGCCGGCACGGACGTGATGCCGCGCCTCCTCGCGAAATGGCAGGAGGATCTGCCGCGCGAGACGCTGGTCCCGGTCAGGACGCCGGCGAAGTGCGAGAGCCCGCATGGCGTCTGCCAGGCGTGTTA
Organism: Actinomycetota bacterium; assembly: GCA_030857715.1. Next base: position 4,028 of record JALZNL010000166.1, read on the forward strand.
CGGACGCGCGCTCTCTACTTACCGGGCCGTGGACGTGGGCGAGGCCGTCGGCATCATCGCGGCCCAGTCCATCGGTGAGCCGGGGACGCAGCTCACGATGCGTACCTTCCACACCGGCGGCATCGCCGGCGAGGACATCACGGCCGGCCTGCCGAGGGTGGTCGAGCTTTTCGAGGCGAGGCACCCCAAGGCCGAGGCGACGCTCGCCGAGATCGACGGTACGGTCAGCTTTGAAGAGAGCGATTCCGACCGGATGATCAAAGTGACCCTCACCTCGCCGGACAACACTGAGGTCAGGGAGTACAAGGTCGAGCGAAGCCTGCTCAAGCCGGAGTTCGTGGAGGGCGCCGAGATCCGGGCGAACACCCCGATCACGGACGGCTCCGTGTACCCGCACGCCATCCTCGAGAACGACCTCCGCTACGACCGCGGCACCACGACCACCGAGCGTTACCTGGTGGGAGAGGTCCAGAAGGTCTACCGGGCCCAGGGCGTGGACATCCACGACAAGCACATCGAGGTGATAGTCCGCCAGATGCTGCGCAAGGTCGTCGTGGACGACCCGGGAGACTCAACGCTCCTCCCCGAGCAGGTCGCCGACAAGTTCACGTTGCTCGCCGAGAACGCCAGGCTCGAAGAGGAGGAGGGTAAGCCCGCCACCTACCACACGATCCTGCTCGGCATCACCAAGGCCTCGCTCGCCACGGACAGCTTCCTCTCCGCGGCCTCCTTCCAGGAGACCGCCCGCGTCCTCACCGACGCGGCCATCGAGGGCAAGCAGGATAGCCTGGTCGGCCTGAAAGAGAACGTCATTATCGGCAAGCTCATCCCCGCCGCCACCGGCCTGCCGCGCTACCGGCAGCTCACCGTGGCCGTCGAGGGATACAAGGCCCGCGAGGTGGACGAGCTCGACATAGCTGCTTCGTAGCTATCAGCCGTCAGCGGTCAGCCCTCAGGTTCTCTTGCTGGAGGCTGACCGCTTTTCGGTAGAGATACGGTCGCGCGAGTATCATGGCGCGGCCTGTGGCAGATAAGAGCCGAACCCGACTAGAGATATCGTCAGCGTAAGCAAGAAGCTGACGGCTGAAAGCTGACCGCTCTATCCGCTTGACATAGCGGGTCCGTGAGCCTAAAATCATGCATCGCGGTTACGAACGGTTGCTTTCGGGTAACTCTGTTCGAGAATCGCGATTTGTGGTGTTGTAGAAGCCCCCTTTTCAAGCAGAGAGAGAGGCGCGGCCATGCCGACGACCAACCAGCTCGTGCGCCACAAGCGCGAGCGACAGACGCAGAAGACGGCGACGCCGGCGTTGCAGGGTTCCCCGCAGCGGCGGGGCGTTTGCACCCGCGTCTCGACGACGACCCCGAAGAAGCCGAACTCGGCGCTGCGCAAGATCGCCAGGGTCCGGTTGGTCAACGGTCACGAGGTCACGGCCTACGTGCCGGGCGAGGGGCACAACCTGCAGGAGCACTCCGTCGTGCTGGTCCGTGGTGGCCGGGTGAAGGACCTGCCGGGCGTGCGCTACAAGGTCGTGCGCGGGGCGCTCGACACGCTCGGGGTCAACAACCGCAAGCAGGGCCGCTCCAAGTACGGGACGAAGAAGGCGTAGGAGGAGAGATGCCCAGGAGAGCAGCGCCGCCGAAAAAGAAGATAACAGGAGACCCGGTCTACGGGAGCGTGACCGTCCAGCAGTTGATCAACAAGATCATGCTCGACGGCAAGAAGAGCACCTCCGAGAAGATCATCTACGACGCCCTCTCGTACATAGAGGAGCGCACGGCCACGAGTCCGGTGACCGTCCTGAACAACGCCCTGGACAACATTCGTCCGCGCTTGGAAGTCCGTTCTCGCCGGGTCGGTGGGGCGACGTACCAGGTGCCGATCGAGGTGATCCCGCGCCGGGCGAACACGCTGGCGCTGCGCTGGATGGTCGGGTTCGCCCGGGCGCGCCGGGAGAAGA
>JALZNL010000167.1 GCA_030857715.1 Actinomycetota bacterium
GACGTGGTAGGTGTAGCCGGCGGGGTAGTCCGGTACATCGGCGATGACCTCGTACCCGAAGCGTTCGTAGAACGGACGCGCCTGGAAGCTGAAGGTGGACAGGAAGACGCCCCTGCAACCCTGGGAACGGGCCTCGTCTTCTGCCGCTTCCAGGAGCTGCCTGCCGTAACCTTCTCCGCGGAGCGGCTCCGCGACCCAGAGCAAGGAGAGGTCCAGCCATCCCCCCCAGACTTGCCCGATCGCGCCGCCCAGAATCGCGTCGCGCTCGTCCCTAAGGAAGATCGCGAGCGGGCTGTAGTAGGAGTCCCCGGTGGCCGCCACGTTGAAGAGCGCCAGGCCGTCGCGGACGAACTCGACGTCTCCGGAACTCGCCCGGGGTTCCGAGACGACCCTGATGTTCTCCACGCGAGCCTCCTTCCGTGCGGTTACGCTTCCACCACTTCCACTAGCTCGAACTCCTCGACCACCAGGACCGTGCCGTCGGAGAGCGGGTTGCCCTCCTCTTCCATCTCCTCGGCCCAGGCCGCGCGGTGGTCCTGTCTGAAGGCCTCGGCGTCGTCCCCGAAGCCCTCGCCCCGAACGACGCCGGGGGCGGGGAGGCCGAAAGTCGTCTCATAGACGGCGAGCATCCGGACGCGGCACCGCGGGTTGTCGTTCTCGTCCACGACGTCCACGACCTGCCCCAGGCTCGACACGACCTCGGCGAGTTCTTCTTCGGTGTAGTCCGAGCGGGGGGCGCAGGTGGCGGTTTTTTCGCCTTCGATGACCTCCCGGATCAGGCGCTCGCCGAGCCCGCCGTCCCCCTCCCAGCCGAACTCGAGCCTGTAGTCCGTCACGCGGGCACGCCGAGGACGATCTTGCCGACGCCCGAGCCTTCTTCCATGAGCCCCATCGCCGCCGTGGCATCTTCGAGCGGGAAGGTCTCGTTGACGGTCGGGCGCAGGCCGTGCTCCCCGTAGAGGTCCAACATCGCTCCGAACTCTTCCGGCGTGCCCATAGCGGTGCCGAGGACCGTGATCTGCTTCAAGAAGATCTTCGGCAACACCAGCTTCTCGACCGGCCCCGCCGTCGCCCCGAACGAGACGATGCGCCCCCCCGGTTTCGCCAGCGAGAGCAACGCGTCGAACGTGGACCCTCCGACGGAGTCCACCGACAGGTCCACGCCCCCGGCCATGCCCTTCAATTCCTTGGACCAGCCCTCCGAGTTGTAGTTGACGCCGCCCTCGGCGCCGAGCTCCTTGGCCGCCTCGATCTTCTCATCGTCCCCGCTCGTCACGAAGACCCGCGCCCCGAGCGCGGACGCGATCTGGACCAGAAAAGTCGCCACTCCGCCCCCGACGCCCGGGATCACGACGGTCTCACCCTCCTGGACCTGCCCCCGCGTCACGAGCGCCCGGTACGCCGTCAGCCCGGCGAGCGGCATCGCCGCCGCCTCCTCGTGCGAGAGGTGGGAAGGCTTCGGAAACACGTGGTCCCCAGGCACTTTTACCAACTGCGCGAACGTCCCCTCGTCCGGCAAACCCAGAATACGGTACTCCTTCCCCGGTACGGCCGGGTCGTCCCCCCAGAACAGCGCCGGGTTGATGACGACCTCGGTCCCCTCGTCCGGCCCCTTGGCGCCCTCGCCCCGCACCACCACCTCCCCGGAGCCGTCCGACCCGAGCGTGGCGGGCAGCGCCTCCGGCTTCGCGCCAGGGTACATCCCGCGCGTCACGAAAACGTCCCGTCGGTTCAACGCCGCCGCATGGACCTTCACGACGACCTCGCCGGAACCCGGCTCCGGGTCCGGCACGTCCTCGTAGACGAGGTTCTCCGGGCCGCCAAGCTCGTGCAGTCGAATGGCTTTCATGGTCGCTCCCTTTGGTCGCTTTCAAGGTTTCAGGTTTCGGGCATCAGGCTTCAGCTTAGTACGGATGCCCGCCCGGCGCTCTCGCGCAAACCGAAGCGGCCGCCGCTCCGGTTCGTTGCCGGGCTCGGCGGGCCGTACAGCACGCTCTTACCTGATGCCTGAAACCTGTAGCCTGATGCCTACACGAACGCGCTTATCCCCGTCACGTCGCGCCCGACTATCAGCGACTGTATCGTGTCGGTCCCTTCGTACGTGTACACGATCTCCACGTCCGAGAGGTGCCTGGCGACGTGGTACTCCAGGAGGACGCCGTTGCCGCCCATGATGTCGCGGGCGTCGGAGCAGACCTGCTTGGCTTTTTTGGCGTTGTTCATCTTGGCGAGGGAGGCCATGGGGCCGGTCATCTTGCCCTGCTCCTGGAGCTGGGAGAGCCGGTAGACCATGAGCTGCATGTTCGTGATCTCAGCTAACATGTTGGCGAGCTTGTTCTGGATGAGCTGGAAGCTCGCTATGGGCTTGCCGAACTGTATCCGCTCCTTGGAATACTGGAGCGCGGCCTCGTAGGAGGCGATGGCGTGCCCGATGGCCTCCCACGCGACCCCGCTCCTCGTCGCCGTAAGTACCTTGTTGGTGTCCTTGAAGGAGTTGGCGAACTCGAGCTTGTTGGCGGCCGGGACGCGCACGTCTTCGAGAAAGATGTCCGGCTGCCAGACGGCCCGCTTGCCCATCTTGCCTTTTATGAGCTCGGTGGTGTAGCCGGGGTGCTGGTTCCCGTTCTCGTCCTTCTCAAGGACGAAGCCCTTCACCTGGCCGTCTTCGACGTCGCGGGCCCAGATGATGACGAGGTCGGCGAAGCTGGCGTTGCCGATCCAGCGCTTCTTGCCGTTGAGTACCCACCCGTCGCCGTCGCGCCTGGCCGTCGTCTCCAGCATTACGGAGTCCGAGCCGTGGTCGGGCTCGGTGAGGCCCCAGGCCCCGATCTTCTCCATCCGCGCCATCGAGGGCAGCCAGCGCTCCTTCTGCTCCTCGCTCCCGCAGATGTCGATGGTCCCCATCGCGAGCCCCGAATGGACCCCGAAAAAGGTGTTGAGGCTCCCGTCCCCGCGCGACATCTCTATCGCGATGAGCCCGGCCGCCACGTGGCTCATCCCCGGACAACCGTATCCCTCGATGGAACCGCCCGCGATGTTCAGCTCCGCGACCTTAGGCACCAGCTCGAACGGGAACTGGGCCTTCTCCCAGTACTCGTTGATGATCGGGATGACCTCGGCGTCCGCGAACGCCCGCACCTTGTCCCTTACCCCGCGCTCCTCGTCCGTGAAAAGGTCGTCCAGAACGTAGTAGTCGGTCCCCAAAGACCGGGTAACGTCGGCGATCACTGCCAGCTCCTCCTTCTCCGTTCCCCTAAGACGCAAGGAGATCCACACTACTCCCTGCCGGCCCATTATCCGTGCTATTATCAAAATTGACAAGTTGGTGCGGGAAGGGTCGAGATGCAGCGGGCCGGGGAGAGAGCTGTCGGTGAAGGAAAACCCTCCGCGACGCCGCACGACGTCTTTCTCGGCGAGGTCAAGTCGAGGACGGTGTTTCCGCTCCTGATCCTGCACCTCGTCCGCGAGAAGCCGCAGTACGGCAACAGCCTCATTGGCCAGATAAAGGACCTTTCGGCGGGCGTCATGAGCGTCTCCCCGAACACGGTCTACCCGTTGCTCCGCCGTCTGGAGGAGAAAGGGTACGTGGTCGGCGAGTGGGAGCGGCCGGAGACCAGGGGCCGGCGTTTCTACGCCATAACGCCCAGCGGCGAGGAGAAGTACGCCGAGATAAAGGCGAACATGGAGGAGCATCTCTTGCGGGTAAAAAGGGCTATAGAATCCCTGCACGAGGAGATCTACGGTTAAAGGGGGAAAGAGTGACGCATAGCATCAGGAGGGTGGCCGTGCTCGGCGCGGGCACCATGGGGGCCGCCATAGCCGCCCACTGCGCCAACGCCGGATTGCAGGTGGACCTTCTGGACATCGCGCCGCAAGACGACGACAAGAACGCCGTCGTCGAGGGCGGCTACGACAGGATGGTCAAGGCCCGCCCGCCCGCGCTCATGGCGAAGGACGTCGCCAAACGCATCCGGACCGGCAACTTCGACGACCATTTGGAACGCGTCGCCGAGGCCGACTGGGTGCTCGAAGCCATCCTGGAGAAGCTGGAGCCCAAGCGCGAGCTCGCCGAGAGGGTCGAGGCGCTCGCGAAAGACGACGCCATCATCTCTTCCAACACCAGCGGCATCCCGCTGCACCAGATAGCGGAGGGCCGCTCCGAATCGTTCAGGCGGCGCTTCCTCGGCACCCACTTCTTCAACCCGCCGCGCTACCTGAAGCTGTTGGAGATCATCCCGACCGAGGACACAGCCGAGGAGATCGTCGAGGCGGTCAGGAACTTCGGGGAGCGGGTGCTCGGCAAGGGCGGCGTGATCGCCAAGGACACCCCGAACTTTATCGGGAACAGGCTAGGCTCCTTCGCCGGGATGCAGGCCGTCACCTACGCCTTCGAGAACGGCTACTCGATAGAAGAGGTGGACGCGATCACCGGCCCCCTCATCGGCCACCCCAAGACCGCCACTTTCCGCCTCAACGACACGGTCGGCCTGGACATCGCCGTCGGCGTCGCCCAGAACCTTTACGAGGCCGTTCCCGAGGACGAGTCGCGCGAGGATCTCAAGCCACACCCGAAGCTCGAGGAGATGCAGGAGAGAGACCTGCTCGGCAACAAGACCGGCGCCGGCTTCTACAAGCGGGACAAGCGCGAAGGCAAGACCGTCTTCGACGTGCTGGATCTCGAAACCTTCGAGCACCGCCCCGCCGAAGACCCCGACGTACCGATAGCGTCTGAGGCCAGCGACCAGGGCGACCTCGGCGCGCGGCTCCGCTTCCTGGTGAATAAGGCCGAAGAAGACCGCCACGCCAAATACATCAGGGACACCCTCTACCCTTACATGGCCTACGCCTCGCGGCGGCTGCCCGAGATAAGCGACACCTTGGAAGACGCCGACCACGCCATGGAGTGGGGCTTCGCCCACCAGACCGGCCCCTTTCGCACCTGGGACCTACTCGGCGTCCGCGAGACGGTCGATGGGATGGAGGCGCTGGGCATCGAGGTCGGCCCCTGGGTGAAAGAGATGCTCGAAGAGGGCAACGAGAGCTTCTACAAGACCGAGGACGGCCGCGAGGTGCAGTTCAGCCCGGTCAGCAAGCAGTACGAGCCGGTCCGCGAGGACCCGATGTACGTCTCGCTCGACGGGCTACGCGAGGAAGGCAAGGAGCTGGATCGCAACGACTCGGCGAGCCTGCTCGACCTCGGCGACGGGGTGCTCTGCCTGGAGTTCCACTCCAGGGGCAACTCTATAGACGCGGGTGTTACCGAGATGGGAAACCGGGCGCTCGAAGCCCTGAAGAGCGACGAAGTGGTCGGGCTCGTCATCGGCAGCGAGGGGCGCAACTTCTGCGTCGGGGCGAACCTCGGGGAGGTGGCGCAGGCCATACAGAACGGGAAGCTGGACGAAGTCGGCAAGAGCATCGAGGCCCTGCAGAAACTCTTGATGGGCTTCCGGTTCGCCCCGAAGCCCGTCGTCGCGGCGCCGCGCGGGCAGACGCTCGGCGGTGGGTTGGAGATCTGCCTTCATTCTGACCGCATCGCCGCCGCGGGCGAGGTGTACATGGGCCTCGTCGAGGCGGGCGTCGGCCTGATACCGGCCGGCGGCGGCACGAAGGAGATGGCCCGCCGCCTCGTCTCCCGCCCCATGAGCATCGCCCCCGGCAGCCCGGCCCTGCCGTTCCTGCAAAAAGCCTTCGAGACCATTGCGATGGCCAAGGTCTCCGCGAGCGCCGTCGAGGCCCGCGAGCTCGGGTTCCTGGAGGAGGACGACCGCACGGTCATGAACGCCGACCACCTCATCTCCGCCGCCAAACGCGAGGTCCTCGACCTCGCCGACGGCTACGCCCCGCCCGAGCGTAACGGCAACGTCTACGCCTCCGGCGCCTCCGCCCGCTCCGCCCTGGTCATGGGCATCAAGTCTCTGCAATGGGGCCACTACGCCAGCGAGTACGATGGCGTCATAGCCGGCCACACCGCCAGCATCC
>JALZNL010000168.1 GCA_030857715.1 Actinomycetota bacterium
ACCTGGAGAAGACCGCCTTCTCCGTAAAGGCCGCTCGGGGCCTGCCGCGGGGCGTGGCGGGTTCCGCGGCGGTCGGCGCGGGCGAAGGGGTCGCGGGGTGGGCGGTTCGTAACAGGAGCAAGCTGATCATAACCGGGCAGAAGGGGCCCGACGATTTGCGCGAACGGCTCAACCAGCCGGACCTCGTCTCCTCCATCGTCGTACCCGTCGAGAGGAACGGCGAGACGGTGGCCGTGATCAGCCTGGCCAGCAAGGGGGAGATGCTGCGGCGCGAAGACCTCGACTGGCTCGACGAGCGCGCCAGAGAGCTGATGAAGAGGGAACCCGAGGCCCTCTCCGCCTGAACCGTTCCCGAGCCACAAACTAACTACTCCGGAAGGCTTTCATAAAGATGGCACAGACTCTAGAAGAGCGTAGAAAGAAGGCAACCCGTCGAGGAGCCGACAGGGCCGGGCTCGGGGAACAGATCCGGCGCTTGGGGAGGGGTGGGCCCTCCGTCTGGTTGGATCGCCTGGCGATCGCCGCCGTGCTGCTGGTCGCCGCCCTCTTCACCGGCACCAACATGTTCCGCTTCCCTCAGTACGAACTCGACGAGGGGACCTACATGGGCTCGGCGTGGGCGATGTTCGAGCAGGGCAAGCTCTACTTCTACACCTACACGTACGACCACACCCTGCTCGGGTGGTTCCAGGTCGGCGCCTTCGCGGAGCTGGTCGGGGGATTCCTCCGGTTCGGCACCTCGGTGAACACCGGTCGCGTCCTGATGCTAGTCGTAACGATCCTCTCGGCTCTCCTGGTGTACCTGATCGTGCGCCGCGCCTCGGGGCGCGTCTCGGCCGGCCTGCTCGGGGCGGTGGTCTTCGCCGTCTCGCCCCTGGGCGTCACCCTGCACCGGCAGGTATGGCTGGACAACTTCGCCGCGCTGTGGCTCCTGGTCTCCCTGTACGCGCTGCTGGTGTCCCACGGACGCCTGTGGCGTCTGGCGGTCTCCGCGCTCGCCCTCTCTTTGGCCTTCTGGTCCAAGGAGGTCGTCGTGGTCTTCTTGCCGGGAATGCTCTACCTCGCCTACGCCCTCGCGCATCCCGCCCACCGGCGCTTCGCGTTCGGCATCTGGGGCGCGCTCATAGCCTCCGTCGCCTCCCTGTTCGTGGTGCTTGCGCTCCTGAAGGACGAGCTCCTGCCGCCGGGCGTCCTGTGGAGTTCCGAAGAGCCTCACGTCAGCATGGTCGAGACCTACCGCCGCTACGCCGCCAGCGAGGGCGGCTCGCCCTTCTCCCCCGGGAGCGACTTCCGCACGTTCTTCGGGCAGTGGACAAGCATAGACGCTTTCCTCATCGTCGGCGGCCTTGCCGCCGTGGCCTTGGGCCTCTTGTTCTGGCGCAGGGACAAGCTCTACTTCGGGATGCCGCTGCTCGCCGTTCCGTTTCTCCTCTTCCTCGCCCTGGGCGGCCTCGTGCGCTTCTTCTACGTGATACCTCTCCTGCCGATCCTGGCGATCTCGCTCGGCCTTCTCGCCGGGCACGCGATAGATGCCGCCGGCCGGTTGACGGGCGCCCTCACAGCGCGGTCGCCCCGCTTGCGGGGCCTCTCCGGCCGTAGCCTCGGGTACCCGGCGGCGCTGGCGGTGCTCGGGCTCACGGTGGTCCTTGGCCTGGGCGCCGTGCCCGCCAACAGCGTCAACTTCAACGCCGAGAGGACCCCGGCCCAGACCGAGGCGGCGCGCTTCGTGGCGAACAACCTCCCCAACGAAAGCGCCATCCTCATGGACCCCTACCCCTGGGCCGACCTGCGCGACGAGGCCCTGGTGGGCGACGAGCCCTTCCGTAACGCTCACGCTGCCTCGACCGCCCTTCAAGACCCCGCCATATACGGCGACGTGCTCCGGACGCCCGGCGACGTGGACTACCTGCTATACGGCGCCCGGGAGGGGCAGGAGTCCTCCTGGATCGACGGGGACCCCGAAGAGACCGGGGGCGGGAAACTACCCCTGGTCGAGGACGCCCGCAAGAACTCCGACCGCATAAAGACCTTTCGCTCGAGCGACTGGCGCATGGAACTCTTGAGGGTGCGCAACCTCCACCAGACGTCGGCCGAAGACAACCCCATGCTCCGGAACACGTGGGAGAGCTACGAGGACCGCTTCATCCGGGACGGCCGTGTAATCGACCCCAAGTCGGGCGGCAAGACCACCTCCGAGGGGCAGGCCTACGCGATGCTCCGGGCCGTCTACACAAACGACGAAGCGGCCTTCGACGAGATCTGGGGCTGGGCGCGGAAGAACCTCCAGGAGCCCGGCGACAACTCCCTCCTCGCGTGGAACTATGGAAAGACGGGCGACGGCACGCAGGGCGTCACCGACTTCAGCACCGCCACCGACGCCGACACCGACGCCGCCCTCGCCCTGCTCTTCGCCTCCCAAAAGTTCGACGATCCCGCGTACGAGCGGGAGGCGTTGGAGATACTCGACGACGTCTGGAATGAGGAGACGGTCTCCACCGTCGCGGGCTACGATCGGGTCCTTGTCGCCGGCGATTGGGCGCGGGGGGACGGCACGGTTTCCAGGCCCGTGACCAACCCGTCTTACCTCTCGCCCTACGCGTACAAGATCTTCGCCGACGCCGATCCCTCCCACGACTGGGACGCGCTGGTCGACTCTTCCTATGGGATCCTGCAGGCCGCGCAGACCACACCTGATCTCGGCGGCAAGGCCGGGGTCGTCCCCAACTGGATTTCCATCGACCCCGAGACCGGATCGCCCGACGCGGCGGAGCTTGAGGGGCTGCCGACGGACGAGTTCTCTTTCGACGCGACCCGCGTCCCGTGGCGCATAAGCCTCGACCACCTGTGGTTCGGGGACGAGCGAGCCCTGGAGGTCATGGAAAGCCTCAGCCTGCCGCGCCAGCAGATAGAAGACGGAGGGAAGCTCTTCGCCTCCTACGGCCTCGACGGCGAGCCCACCGCCGACTACGAGGCGACCTCGGCCTACGCAGGCGTCCTGCCCGGCCTGCTCGTCGGCGGCGATCCGGCGGTGGCCCACAGGGTCTTCGCCGAGAAGATCCTCGGCGCCTACAACCCCGATGACGCGCAAGGACGCGGCGCCTACTGGGGTGAGGACCCCAACGACTACTACAACCAGAACATGGCCTGGTTCGCAACGGCTGTCATGGACGGCTCGATGAGCAACCTCTACGCTGACGAGGAGGTCGTGGAGTGGGAGAAGACCACCATAGACCCCTCCCTCGCCGATTAGGTTAAACACACGGTAAACGAACAAAGAAAAGAAAGGCGGCATCAGATGAAAGCAATGGTTTTGGCGGCGGGCAAGGGGACGAGGCTCTTTCCCCTGACGGGCGTGATCCCCAAGCCCATGGCCCCGGTGGCGGACAAGCCCATAATCCAGCACATCTTCGAGCTCCTCGCAAGGACCGGCGTGGACGAGACGCACGTCAACGTCCACTACCTCGCCGACGTTATCCTGGACCACTACGGCGAAGAGACCGAGGTCGGTGGCATGGATGTCTCTTTTCACCGCGAGGAGAGGCTCATGGGCACGGCCGGCGGCGTGAAGAACGCGGCGGGTACGGCCGGCTTTGACGACACCTTCGTCGTGGTAATGGGCGATGCCCTCACAGACGTGGACATACGAGAGGTCGTCGCCTTCCACAAGGAGAAGGAGGCCACGGCCACCCTCGCTCTCACCCCGGTCGAGGACACCACGGAGTACGGCGTAGCGGTACTCGACGGGAAGAAGCGGGTCGTCGGCTTCCAGGAGAAGCCCTCCCCCTCGGAGGCCATAAGCAACCTCGCCAACACCGGCATCTACGTCTTCGAGCCTCGCGCTCTGGACTACGTGCCCGAGGGCGCCTTCTTCGACTTCGCCAAGGACCTTTTCCCCGCGCTGCTCGCAGCCGGCGAGAGGGTCGCGGGCTACGACGCGGGCGGCTTCTACTGGTCGGACATAGGCACCCTATCGGCCTACAAGCAGGCCCAGAGCGACGTGCTCGCGGGACTGGTGAAGGTCGAGGTCGACGGTGAGCGGTGGGGCAAGGACCTCTGGGTCGGGGAGAGGGCGAGGATCCACCCGTCCGCCTACGGGCACATGGAGGGCCCGGCCTTTGTGGGGGCCGGGGCGGAGGTCGGGCCCGGTGCCAGTTTTTCGGGGGGCGTCACGATCGGACGCCGCTGCCAGGTGGGGGGCGGTGCGACGGTGAAGGGTAGCGTGTTGCTCCCCGGCGCCGAGGTGGGCCGCGGAGCGTACCTGGAGGACTGCATCATCGGTCCGGGCTACGAGATCGGACCCGGGGAGCGCCTCCTCGGCGAGGCGCTCATGCGCGCGCCCGCCTCCCCTTGCCCGTAGAGCAGGGGGCTGAAACGGGGCTCGCACCCTGCCTCTTGGCGGTCCTTCTAGTACGTGGCTCCAGGACCGCGCGAGCTTTCGATCACGCCATTTGGCGGACCCTTTGCTGCTCCGGTTCGAGCAATGCACACCGAGAATCCGTTGCGCACGGCCGGAGACCGAGTCGCCAGGTAGGAGAACGACATGAACGCACGATCTGTCACCGCAAAAAAACAAAGGAGTGCGCGTTGCGTAACTATCTCACGGTAACAGCACTGGTCCTGGGGCTCATGGTCTCGGTGGTACTAGGAGCTTACGTTTACTGGTCCTATGCACAAGCTGCTGGTTCTGGTGCTGTGGTGCCCGGGGCAGCGGTGGTGAACCAGGCGCAAGGAGGCGAGGACTCGGCCCCCTCCGAATCCTCAGGAGAGAACGTCCCCGAGCCGATCGACTCCGTGTTCGTCCACCGCGCCACGACGGAGAGCATTTCGTCGAACAGCACCTACCTCAACAACCGCCTGATCAACAACAACCCGGCCGCCATCCTCTCCGTCACGCAGAACTGGAACCCGGGGGGCAGCGGGGGCACCTACAACGACCATCCGGTGGGCGTCTGGTACGACGCCGGCGTCAGGAAGTGGGCGATCTTCAACCAGGACCGCGCGGCGATGCCCGAGGGGGCCGCCTTCAACGTCACCGTCTCGGGGGGCGCGGAACCCGCAGGGACGAGGTAGGACGCCGCGAGAACCGCTGAATGGGGGCTGTGTCAAGGAGCAAGGGAGCACCCTCAATTACTACCTGAAGGGCACCAACTTCCCGGCTCAGAAGGAGGAGGTAGCCGCAACCGCCGAGAGCACCGGTGCTCCGTCGGACCTCGTCGGCCATATAAGGAACGCGGACACCGAAAGCTTCGCCGGCCCCGAGGAGGTCATGCAAGCGCTTCCGTCCCCGCCGGACGTCGGGTAAACAGGCCGCTACCCCCACCGGTCCGGTCGGTTGGCGTGCTACTCGCCGGTTACGTGCCCGAAGACGGGCTGATCCTCCGGGGGGCCGCCCAGCGCCAGCTCGAGATGCTCCCGGCACAACCACTGCGCCCCGCTCTTTACATCGCCGCCCGCGTCGACGGGAGTGTCGCTCGCCACGAGATCGCCGCCCGCCGCGAGGTACGTGGCCGGCTCACCGCACGGCCGGCCCGCATGCTCGAGCAGCCAGCCGCACCTGATCCCCTCGTGGCCCTCGACGGCGGCCAGGATCTTTGCCGCGTAAGCCAGGACATCGGTGTGTAGGTAGTTGATGCCATCCTCCTCAAGGTAAGGGACCGGGACCCATGATAGCCCCGATTACGGCGATCGCGAGTATTTAGCAGGCCAACTCCGCGCTAAGGGTGGCCGTCGCGAATGAGCCGAATGTCAACCTCGCGCTCTACATAGGTCCACTCCTCGGTCTCGCGCAACTTGCCCACGAGTTCCTCGAACGCCTCTGCGTAGGCGGGGGCGTACTCAAACCAGGTTAGGAAGTCGAAGGGCTCGCCGAGGTCTCGCCCATGATGCAGACGGCGGGCGACCGCTGGGAGGTACTGGAGGCTGGTCGCGATGTGCCGCGAGCGCTCCTCGA
>JALZNL010000169.1 GCA_030857715.1 Actinomycetota bacterium
CACGGAATCCGTCTTGGATCGGTTACGTGACTCCTCGGCCCAAGCGCCCGGGATCTGGCCTCTAGAGGTTGCCAACATCCTCTTGCTCGGGGAGCGGAGGGGCAGGATCCCACGCCCAAAAACAGAGGGCTTCGTGCGGGTTCTACAGGAGCTGCGGGTATCGGTAGAGGATGGGTCACCCGCAACGGTGCTCGGGCCCGTATTGCGGATCGGACGCGAGTACGGCCTGACCAGTTACGACGCGGCCTACCTGGAACTCGCCATGCGCCGCGGCCTCCCGCTCGCCACCCTGGACAGACGCCTGGCCGACGCCGCCGGACGGGCGGGCGTGGACCTCTTGGAGTAGCGTGCTCGGAGGCCTAGACGCCACGGATGAGGCCGCCTAGATCCTCGAAAACGTCCCGCCCCGGACGCCTCTCGTCCCGCTCCATCGCGTGCATAAGCTCCACCACGCGGGCGTTTACCGGGGTCTCGATGCCGTACTCGCGTCCCACGTCCACGACAGCACCGTTTATGACGTCCACCTCGGTCTTGATCCCTCGCTCCAGGTCCTGGAGCATGGAGGCTTTCGTGGCGCCTGCGTAACCCATCGCCACCTCGAAGGCACCGTCTACCTTTGCCCTGTCCCCGGGACCGCGCAGGACGAGCGATTCGGCCTCCACCCCGAGCACCTCTTCGAGCGTCAGCTTCTGGGCCATCCCAACATCGTAGCCCTCACGCCAGAGTGCCAGGGCCACCTCGCGCCCGGCCGGATCGTTCACCACCTCGCGGTACAGCAGGCCGGAGACGGCGCCGAGGCCGGAGAAGGAGCTGTTGACGAGCAGCTTGGACCAGACCTGGCCCCTGATATTCTCCGTCACACGCACGTCTTCGGCGGCGCCAAGAACCTCCGAGAGCAGACGGGTCCGGTCTCGGGCCCCGCCGTCGGGCTCCCCGATCACGAATGGGGCGCGGGTGGTCTGCGCCAGCCGGCCGGGTCCGAGGTTCGTAGAGCCCCACTCGACGGTGCCCCAGACGAGTTTCTCCCCGCCGACGATGCCGGAGATGCGCTCCTGCACGAGACCGTTGCAGAGAGAGACGTAGGTCTTTGCAAGCCCGCGTTCCACGAGGGGACGCAGGGCCTCTTCGAGGTGTGGCGCCTTGAGCGTCACGAGGGCGAAGTCGAAGGGGCCGTCGAGCCCGACGGGGTCGGCGTAGGCCTCCAGTTCCACCCGGCGCTCCTCGCCGAGCACGTCGACGACGAGGCCGGGGTCCCGCATCTTCGCGACGTGCTCCCTGTTGGCGTCGAGCACGGCTACCCGCCGCACCTCTCCGGCCATCTTCGCCGCCGTGACACCGCCGATGGCCCCCGCGCCGACGACCAGGACGCTCGCGTCTATCATTCCTCCCCCTTCCCCGCCTCCACGGGCGGCATCCGGTCGAGCAGTTCCAGGAGCGCCGCGTACCGGCGGTCCCGCTCCAGGAGGAGCCGCCCCCGCTCCTCGTCGGTGTAGTCCAGGAAACCCGCGCCGGTCTTGGTGCCGGTACGTCCCTCCTCGACCAGGTCGAGCAGCATTTGCGGCGGCCCGAACCTCTCGCCGAGGCCCTCCTCCAGTACCTTGAGAACGCTCGCGTAGACGTCCAGGCCGGCCATGTCCGCTATCGCGAAGGGCCCGAAGAACGGCAGCCGGAACCCGAAGCAACTCCGAACGACCTCGTCCACCTCCTCCGGCGAGGCCAGGCCGTCCTCCACGCACCGCACGGCCTCCAGGAAGAGCGCGTTCTGGATGCGGTTCGCGACGAACCCGGGCCCGCTGCCCACGACCGTCGGCCGCTTGCCGATGGACCGGAGAAAGCCCACGAGGCGCTCGACCGTGTGCGTATCCGTGGTCGCGGCAGGTATCACCTCCACGCCAGGCGTCCACTCCGGCGGGTTGAACCAGTGCATCCCGCAGAACCGCCCGGGCCCCTCCACGAACCGCGCCAGGTCGTCCATCGGCAGCGAAGAGGTGTTCGAGACGATCACGGCTTCAGGCGAAGCGCCGGCCGAACAGACGCCCAGGACCTCCTCCTTGAGCCCGACGCTCTCCGGCACGGCCTCGAAGACGAGGTCCACACCGGCCACGGCCTCGGCCGTATCCTCCGCCACCTCGACCCCCTCCGCGCGCCCGGCCGCCTCCTCCGGCAGCAGCCCAGCCTCCGCGTGGCCCCGCGCCCGAAGGACCAACTTCTCCTTTGCCTCGCGGGCGAGCTCTGGCGTCGCGTCCGTGAGGCGCACCGTCATGCCGGCGGCGGCGAAACACTCGGCGACGCCGAGGCCCATCGTGCCGGCGCCCAGGATCGCGGCGGTCCGCGGCCACTCCCCGCGCCTGACTTCAGTATGCATCAGGCGTAGAAGTCCGGGGCCTTCTTGAACTTCGGCCACTCCTCCGGATCGTGGCCCGTGACGAGGGTCGCGCCATGCCCTTCTACGATGCGGCGGACCTTGCGGTTGGAGTTGGCGACGTCGGCGGCAGAGTGGATCAGGCCCGGTAGCGCCGCCTCGTTGTAATGGTCCATCGTGTAACACGCGTCCGCCGTCAGCATCATCGGCCCCTCGCCCGGCAAGTCCACCAAAACGGACTGGTGTCCTGGCGCGTGCCCCGGCGTGAAGAGCGTCTTGATCGTCCCGTCCCCGAAAAGGTCGTACCCGTCGTCGTGCTCCCCATCCAGGTACAGCCACTTCACGTCCCGGTCGAAGTCCTTGCGGATGTAGGCCGGTTTTTGGAACCAGTCCGGCGTGTACGCGTACTCCAGTTCCCGCCGCTGCACCACGTAATCCGCGTTCGGGAAATGGCCTATGGCGCCCGAATGGTCCAGGTGCAGATGCGATTGGATCACGTACCGCACCGAGGCCGGGTCCACGTCCATGCGTTGCAGCTGGTTGATCACGAAGTCGTCCTCCGTCATCACCGGGTCGTAGGCGTCCACCACCGCATCCCAGTGCCCGCGCGCGTCCTGGGCCACCTCCAGGGCGTTGCCGCCGTCGTAGAGGACGTTGCCGCGCGGGTGCGTGATCAGGAAGAAAGGCACCGGGATCTCGTACGGGTCCCCGAGCCCCTGGTTCATCTTGATGAACTGGACCTGGGTCTTGAGGCTGCCGCACTCGAAAAAGTAGAGGCGCAGATCGTTCATGTGTTCTCCCTTCGGTCGAGGTTACAGGCTACAGGCATCAGGTTTCAGGTCTTGCGGAGAAACGTTGCCGGTTCTACGTCACTCTCCGGCAGGACTCCGGCTGCGTAGCCCGATTGCGGCTTCGCACCGCCCTCTTCACCTGATGCCTGTAACCTGAAGCCTGAAACCTTCCTCACCAATTCTCCATCGACTCGCGCAGGATGTTCGCCAGGTCCTCCTCCGTCACGTCTTTCGGGGAGCCGACGAGCAGGCGTTGCTGCTTCATGGCGCCGTCTACCAGGGCTTCTATGTCGTCTTCGGTGTAGCCGAGCTCGCGGACGCCGTTTGGGGCGCCGATGTCTTTCATGAGGCTTATGAGGATCTCGGGCAGCGTGTTCTCGTCCGCGTCGCTTATGGGCCCTCCGGCGAGCAGCTCCGCGACCTCCTTGTGGCGCCCTGGCATGGCGTCGTAGGTGAAGCGGAAGGCCGCCGGGGCCGTGACTATGACGGACCAGCCGTGCGGGACGAAGGGGTGGTCGTCTGGGTAGCCGGGCGGCTGCCACTCGTGCTTGAGGCCGGCTATGGGGTAGGCGCAGGCGTGCGGGATGTGGACGCCCGCAGACCCGAAGCCGACGCCCGCCAGGGAAGCTCCCAGCATCATCGCGCCCCTGGCCTCGACGTCCTCGCCGTCCTTCACGGCCCGACGGAGGTACTTGCCGCCGAACTCCAGGGCCTTGCCGCTCCACATGTCCGCGATGGGGTTGGACCCCTGGTAGGGCGGTCGGTCGTCGGGGCTGTCGGACTTCGGGCGTGCGTCGTATGGTTTGGTGAGGAACGACTCGGCGGCGTGGCAGACCACGTCGAGGCCGCAGGAGGACGTTACCTCGGGGGGCATGGTCCTGGTCAGCAGCGGGTCGACGAGGCCGCGGTCGGGGCGGAGGTACTGGTGGGAGATGCCCGTCTTTATCTTCTGGTCCGGGATGTCCAGGATGGCCACGGTCGTCGCCTCAGCCCCGGTGCCGGCCGTGGTTGGGACGGCGAGTAGCGGCTTCAAGGGGGACGGCGGCTTCTTGCCGTCGCCGACGGGGGCGTTGACGTAGTCCATGATCTCACCGCCGTGCGTGGCGATGAGGTCGGAGACTTTCGCCGTGTCTATGCTGGTCCCGCCCCCAACGGCCACGAACCCGTCGAACCCGCCGTCCCTGGCGAAGTCCGCCGCGGCCTGCAGCGAGTCGGCCGTCGGCTCGACGCGGGAGCGGTCCCAGACCTCGACCTCCACGCCCTCCGCCTCTATCAGCTCGACGATGCGGCCCGTTATGCCGGCCTGTATCACCCCGGGGTCGGAGACGAGCATGACCCGGTTCATCCGGAGCCGCCTGACCTCCCAGCCGACCTCCTCCGCCGCGCCCCGCCCGTACTTTATGGGCGTGGCCTCCATGGTGAAGACGGTCTCGTTGCCGTTGGCACTCATGCGCTCCCCTTCCTCGGCACCCTTCCCCTGTACCCGGGCAATATAACTGCGGCCCGGGCCAGCGGCAACGAACCGGAACTACCCGCGCCCGGTCCCGCGCAGAACGCCACTCCTACTCCCCAGATCCTCAATTTTGCTGAAAACTGAGGCCTGAAGCCTGAAACCTCTTCAGGTATGTGCCAACAACACATAAGTTTCTTTTTGAAGTATAATTCCGCCGAATGCAGACTGAGTAGCGTATGTTAGGGAGGTTTTTCGGTTGACCGAGGAGCGAGGGTCACGGTCCGTCATGGATCCCACGGATCTGTGGCGGCAGTGGTACGAGACGAGCACGAAGCTCTGGTCCGACGCGGCGCGTGGGGCGCAGGGCGGTTACGCAAACCCGGCCGAGTTCTACCGGCAGTGGTTCGAAAACGCGCGTGAGATGCAGGAGCGCATGATCGGGGCCTCCCCAGGGACGATCGAGGGCGCCCCTGGCGTGCAGGACATGTGGCGGCGGTGGTCCGAGGCGTCGACGACGACCTGGCAGAAGAGCACCGAGCTCGGCCAGAACGCCCTGGACCTGCTGCCCCGCTGGACGCAGATGCTCGAAGAGGCGCGGAACAACCTGCTCGCCGGCGGGAACCTCCCCGCTGATCCCCTGCAGTTCGCGACCCAGTGGTACAACGCGACGAGCGGCCCCTTCTCGGACTTTATCGGGGACGTCATCGAGCGCGAGGAGTTCCTGGAGCCGTCGAGCCAGTTCCTCCAGAGCTACGCGGGCTTCTACAAGGTCTTCAAGCGCAACTCCGAGGAGTACCTGAAGAGCCTGCAGCTCCCCGTCCAGTCGGACATCTCGCGGGTCGCCGGGCTCGTAATCAACCTGGAGGACAAGGTAGACCGCATCGAGGAGGCACTCGAGGACCTGGGCGACGCGACGGCGGCGGCCGCGGCCATCGAGAC
This sequence comes from Actinomycetota bacterium, assembly GCA_030857715.1. Next base: position 5,546 of record JALZNL010000169.1, read on the forward strand.
CCCCGAGGCCGCCTCCGCCGAGTCCGTCAAGACCCTCGACAACAAGGTGGATAAAGTCGAGGAGATGCTCAAGGGCCTCGGTGACGCCAACGCGGCCATCGAAACCCCGGAAGTCGCCTCCGCTGAGTCCGTCAGGGTTCTCGAAGGCCGCCTGGATAGCGTCGAAGGCAAGCTCGACCGCGTGCTCGCCGCGCTCGAAAACACCGCCCAGAATGGCGGCACCCCCGCGGCCCAGGCCAACGCCGAGTCAAACGGCGCTGCGACCGCCGATGCCACGACCGATGCGGAAGTGGAGGCCACGGACGCGGCCAGGCGCAAGGCCCGGGAGCTAGGCGTCGATCTGGCAAGCGTGGAGGGAACCGGTACGGACGGCAAGGTTACGAT
>JALZNL010000170.1 GCA_030857715.1 Actinomycetota bacterium
ACGGAAGAGACACGCAGGATCTCCATCGCCCTCCCCGAGAACGTCCTGAAGGTCGGCGTCTTCGTTAACGCGCCCTCTGAAGAGGTGCTGCGGACGGCCGCGGAGGCGGGCCTCGACATGGTCCAACTCCACGGCGACGAGACGCCCGAGACGGTGGCCGCGGTCCGGGCGGGCGGCCTCCCGGTGATGAAGGCCATAAGGGTGCGTAACGCGGACGACCTGGCGGACGTCGAAAGGTTTGACGCGGACCTGCTCTTGCTGGACGCGTACAGCGAAGAGGCGCGGGGCGGGACGGGGGAGAGGTTCGACTGGAGGATGGCGAAATCGCTAAAGGGCCGTGGTAACATCGTCGTCTCCGGGGGGCTGGCGCCGGAGAACGTGCGTGAGGCCGTAGACTTTTTCGAGCCCTATGGCGTGGACGCCTCCTCATCCCTAGAAGACGCGCCCGGAGAGAAGAACGAAGAGTCCGTTCGGAGGTTCATCGTTGCGGCAAAAGGTTGATAACCGAGAGGGGTACTTCGGTGCCTTCGGCGGCAGGTTCGTCCCGGAGACCCTGATCCACGCGCTCGAAGAGCTCGAAGAGGCCTACGAACGCTACCGTAACGACCCCGAGTTCAACGAGGAACTGGACCGCCTGGCCCGCGACTTCGTCGGCCGCCCGACCCCGCTCATGTTCGCCGGGCGCTTCACGGAAAAGTGGGGCGGGGCGAACGTTTGGTTCAAACGGGAGGATCTGGCTCACACGGGGGCGCACAAGATCAACAACGCCCTCGGCCAGATGCTCCTCGCCGAACGTATGGGTAAGTCGCGCATCATCGCCGAGACCGGCGCCGGCCAGCACGGCGTGGCGACCGCCACCGTCGCCGCCCTCTACGGCCGCGAATGCGTCGTCTACATGGGCGAAGAAGATACGAGAAGGCAGGCACCGAACGTCCTCCGCATGAAGCTTCTGGGAACAAAGGTAGTCCCCGTAACGACCGGCTCCGGCACGCTCAAGGCGGCGCTCAACGAGGCCATCCGGGACTGGGTCACTAACGTGGAGGACACCCACTACATCATCGGGACAGTCGCGGGCCCGGCCCCGTACCCCCGGCTCGTCCGGGACCTGCAGTCCGTCATCGGGCGCGAGCTGGAGGCCCAGAGCCGGGAGAGGTTCGGGGGGGACCCGGACGCCATCGTGGCCTGCGTCGGTGGTGGATCTAACGCGATAGGAGCCTTCCACCCGTTCGTCGGGCGCGAGAACGTGCGGCTCGTCGGCGTGGAGGCCGCCGGGAGGGGCCTCGATACCGGCGAGCACGGGTCGTCCCTGACGGGTGGCCGGCCTGGCGTGTTGCACGGCAACCTGAGTTACGTGCTCCAGACGGACGAAGGCCAGATTCGTGAGGCCCACTCCATAAGCGCGGGCCTGGATTACCCTTCGGTCGGCCCCGAGCACGCCTACCTCAAGGACGAGGGCCTGGTCGAGTACGTGGGCGCCACGGACGACGAGGCGCTCGAGGCGTTCGTCCTCTGCTCGCGCCTCGAAGGCATCATCCCGGCGCTCGAGACGTCCCACGCTATCCATTACGCCGAGAAGGTCGCCCGCGAGCTCGGGCCCGGCAAGAACCTCGTCATCAACCTCTCCGGCCGCGGCGACAAGGACATCGGCGTCGTTGCCGAGGCTCTGGGCATGGACGCGCACGAAGCAGAGGTTGCGACTAAAGACGGAGAAACACATGCAACCCCTGCTTCGGAGGCGGGCGAAGATCCCTCGTGAGCGGCGCTGAGAGGCTGAGGGGGGCTTTCCCGGGGGGCCGGACGGCCCTCATACCGTACCTGACGGGCGGCTACCCGACGCTGGATGAAGCGGCCGAGGTGGGGGAGGCTTTCCTCGCGGCCGGGGCGGACGTGCTGGAGATCGGCGTGCCCTTCTCCGACCCGCTTGCGGACGGGCCGACGATCCAGGACACGACCACGCGCGCCATCGAAAACGGGGCCGACCTCCGCTACTGCCTGGGCCTCGCCTCACGATTTGCGGACCGGATCCCCGTCGTGTTCCTGCTCTACTACAACACCATCTTCTCCAGGGGCGCCGAACGCTTCCTCGACGAGGCGGCGGAGGCCGGGGTCTCCGGGCTAGTGATACCTGACCTCCCCGTGGATGAGGCGGCCCTCTTCGCCGAGGCGTGCACGGAGCGCGGCGTCGGCTTCTGCCCGCTCGTCGCGCCGACCTCGTCAGAGGGGCGGGTGGAGGAGGCCGTGGCCCTTGCGACGGGGTTCGTCTACTGCGTCTCCGTGGCGGGCGTTACCGGGGTGCGCGAGGGTTTGCCGCCGAAGGCCGTGGATCTCCTGCGGCGGGTCCGGGCGAAGACGGACGTGCCGGTGGCGCTCGGGTTCGGCATAGGGTCTCCGGAGGACGCCGCCGAGGCGGCGGCAGAGGCGGACGGGGTCATCATCGGCAGCAAGCTCATGCGGCTCGTCGCAGAGGGCGGGGCCGAGGGGGCTGGAGAGTGGCTGCGCGGGGTCCGCGAGGCGGTCTCCGTGGTCGAGAAGGCGGGGGACGCCAATCAGAAACTGGCTTAGCAAGCGGAGGGAGTACTCGCGGACCGCGCCCGAGACCGAGAGCGGCGTCGGGCCCATGGACGCCGTCTTCACCAAGTGCGAGCGGTGCGGGCAGCCCATCTACGAGAAGGACCTCGCCGCCCGGTTCAACGTGTGCCCGCACTGCGAGTTCCACTACCCGCTCCCGGCTCCGCAGCGCGTGAGGCTCCTCACCGACCGCGGCTCCTTCGAGGAGCGCGACGGCGGCCTGATCGCCGATGACCCCCTGGGCTTCGAGGGCTACGAGGAGCGGCTCCAGAAAGCGCGCCAGAAGACCGGCCTCGACGACGCGGTCCTGAGCGGCGTTGGGTCCGTCGGCGGGCGGCGGGTGGCGCTCGCGGTCATGGACTTCCGGTTTATCGGGGGGTCTATGGGGAGCGTGGTGGGGGAGAAGGTCGCCAGGACCGTGGAGCGGGCATACGCCGAGGAGCTGCCGCTGGTCATAGTGTCCGCCTCGGGTGGGGCGCGGATGTTCGAGGGCGTCTACTCGCTCATGCAGCTCGCCAAGACCAGCGTCGCGCTCTCGCGCTACGTCGAGGGGTCGTGGCCTTACATCTCCGTGCTCACGGACCCGACGTTCGGGGGGGTGACGGCCTCGTTCGCGACGGCGGCCGACGTGGTGCTCGCGGAGCCCGGGGCCAGGATCGGCTTCGCCGGCGCCCGCGTCATCGAGCAGACGACCAGGGAGAGGCTGCCTGAGGGCTTCCAGACGGCCGAGTTCCAGAGGGAGCACGGGATGGTGGACCGGATCGTGCACCGCCTGGCCTTGAGGGATGACCTCGAGCGGCTGATGGGGTTCGTCGCGTGATCCTGGACTTCGAACGCCCGATAAAGGAGCTGGAGTCACGTATCTCCGAGCTCCACAGGCTCGCGGGGGAGAGCGTGGGCCTGCAGGCGGAGATCTCACGCCTCGAAGACGCCCTGGCCGCCGCCAAACGCCGCATCTTCACGAACCTCTCTCCTTACCAGCGGGTGCAGGTCGCCCGCCACCCCGACCGCCCGAACTTCCGGGCGTACCGCGACGCCCTGGCCGACGACTTCTACGAGCTCTCGGGCGACCGGGCGCACGGCGAAGACCACGCGGTGCGCGGCGGGTTCGCCAGGCTCAAGCGCGGCGGGCACAACGTCGTCCTGATCGGCCACGACAAGGGCGCCGACGTAGAGAGCCGGGTCAGGGGAAACTTCGGCATGGCCCACCCCGAGGGCTACCGCAAGGTGAGGAGGCTCTACGATCTCGCCGCCCGCTTCGGGATGCCGATAGTGACGCTCGTGGACACGCCGGGCGCGTTCGCCGGCCGGCAGGCCGAGGAGCGGGGCCAGGCGTGGGCGATCTCCGAAGACCTCATGGCCCTGGCCCGCTCCCCGGTCCCCATCGTCTGCGTCATCATCGGCGAGGGCGGTTCGGGCGGGGCGCTCGCCATGTGCGCCGCGGACTACGTCGGCATGCTGGAGAACTCCTACCTCTCCGTCATAGCGCCCGAGGCCTGCGCCTCCATCATCTTCCGCGATCCCGGCCGGGCGGCGGAGGCCGCGGCGGCCATGAAGATCACGGCCCGAGACCTCAAGGAGCACGAGATCGTGGACGAGGTCCTCGATGAGCCCCTGGGCGGCGCCCACAACGAGCCCGAGGCGGCCGTCGAGTCCGTCGGCGCCGCCCTCGAACGGGTGCTTCCCGACCTGGAGAACACCGACCCCGCGACCCTCGTCAAACGCCGCTACGAACGCTACCGCCGTATCGGGGCGCACGCCCCGGATAACGGGCTGGCCGGCTAGCCCGTTCTAGCCTTCGAGGAAGTTCGCCAGCTCTCTCGCGGTCTCCCCGGGCCGCTCTTCGGCGAGGAAGTGGCCGGCGTCGATGGGTCCTCCCCGCACGTCCCACGCATACTCGCGCCAGACGTCTTCGACGTCGTAGAGGCGCTCCATCACGCCCTGGCCTCCCCAGAGGGCCAGTAGGGGACACGCAACCTTGCGCCCCTCGCCCCGGTCGGCATCGTCGTGGACGAGGTCGATGGAGGCGGCGGCGCGGTAGTCCTCGCAGCTCGCGTGGATGGTGGCCGGGTCGCTGAAGCAGCGCTCGTACTCGGCGAGGGCTTCGGGGGCGAAGGTGTCTAGCTTCGTGCCCCATCCGCCGAGCTTCTTGCGCAGGTAGTAGCCGGGGTCGGCCCCGATCAGGGTCTCGGGCAGGTCGTAGGGCTGGATAAAGAAGAACCAGTGGTAGTAGGCGGTGGCGAGGTCCTTGCCGACGGTGGCGTACACGTGGCGCGTCGGCACGATGTCGAGTACCGCGAGCCTCGTGACGCGGTCGGGGTGATCCAGGGCCATCCGGTGCCCGACGCGACCCCCCCGGTCGTGACCGACGACGGCGAACGACGGGAAGCCCAAAGACTCCATGACCTGGACCTGATCCGCGGCCATGGCGCGCTTGGAGTACGTCGCGTGGTCCTCGCTGCTGAAGGGCTTGGAGCTGTCGCCGTAGCCCCGCAGGTCCGCCGCGACGACCGTGAAGTTCTCGGCAAGCCGGGGGGCGACCTCGTGCCACATCGAGTGCGTCTGCGGGTAGCCGTGGAGCAGCAGGACGGGCGGTCCCTCGCCCCCACGGACGAGGTTGATCTCGGCGCCGCCGGCCTCTACTCGGACCCGCTCGAAGTTCTCGAACATGCGCGCTAGCCGAAGAAGGTCTCGACGACCTTGTAGAAGTCGTCGGGGACGGTCTTGGTCTCGGCCGTCGCTTCGTCCAGCGAGACCGTCACGATGTCGTTGCCGCGCAGGGCGACCATCTTGCCCCACTCGCCGTTCTTGACGGCCTCGGCGGCGCGCAGGCCGTACCTCGTGGAGAGGATGCGGTCGTTGGCCGTCGGGGTGCCGCCGCGCTGCAGGTGGCCGAGCACGACGTGGCGCGTCTCGATGCCGGTGCGCGATTCGATCTCTTTGGCGAGCGTCTGCGCTATGCCGCCCAACCGGACGTGGCCGAACTCGTCCGTCTCGGTGTTCTGGGTCATGAGATCCTCCGAAAGGGTCACGCCCTCGGAGACCGCAATTAGGCCCCACTTCTCGCCGTTGGCGGCGCGTTTCTCGAAGATGGAGGCGATCTGGTCTAGGTCCGGCACGACCTCGGGAATGAGGGTAACGTTGGCTGCGCTCGCGAGGCCCGCGCCCCAGGTGATCCAACCCGCGTTACGACCCATGATCTCGACGATAACGACCCGCTCGTGGCTCTTGGCGGTCGTGCGCAATTTGTCTATGGCGTCGGTCGCGATGGAGACGGCCGTGTCGTACCCGAATGTGGTGTCCGTCGCCGAGAGGTCGTTGTCTATGGTCTTCGG
>JALZNL010000171.1 GCA_030857715.1 Actinomycetota bacterium
CGCCTTCACGATGGGCGTCTTGTCCGAGCGCTACCTTCAGGAGGCCGCCGGAATACGCTCCGAGGTGCTCCGGTCCAAGCCGTTTCGGGCCCTCGCCAAGGGCAAGAGCTGGAGAGACTTCGAGAAGGTCATGAAGGATGCCGCGAAGAGCCCGCAGAAGGCAAAGGGCTCCAAAAAGATCGCCCGCTAACCCCCGCGTGGACCTCTACCTGGTACGCCACGCCGCGGCCCACGAGCGTGACCCGGAGCTCTGGCCCGACGACTCCCTACGACCGCTCAGCCCGGAGGGCGAGGAGTCCTTCCGCCGTTCCGCCACGGGCCTCGCCCGTCTGGCGCCGCGGGTGGACGCGCTCCTCAGCAGCCCCTTCGAGCGGGCGTGGCGGACGGCCGAGATCCTGGCCGGGCTCGAAGGCTGGCCCGACCCGAAGTCCTGGACCCCGCTGGAACCGACGCTCCCCCCGGAGAAGGCCGTCTACGCCCTGGAAGCCTACGAGAGGGCGGAGTTCGTGGCCGTCGTCGGGCACCGGCCGGGCCTGCACGAGCTCGCCTCCTACCTGCTAACCGGGGACGCCGCCGGGGCCGATATCACGATTAAGAAAGGCGGTGTGGTCTGCGTCCGCTTCGAAGGGCCGTTCGCGCCCGGAGCGGGCCGACTACGCTGGCTCGCGACCCCGAAGATCCTGCGCACCATGACCGGCGAATAGAACAAAACGGTCAGCCTTCGGCTTTTGGTTCTGCCGAAGGCTGACCGCTGAAGGCCAGGAGCTACTAGACTTTATCGGCGCGGACCACGTAGCGGACGCTCCAGTCGGGCCCCTCGGACCAGTAGTCCCCGTAGTCCTCGATGCACGTCTGCAGGCTCACGACGTCCCGGCCGACGGGGGCGGTCACGGAGAGGTCCGTGATCGGGACCTCCAGGATCTCGCTCACCGCGTAGGTGTAGGTCTTTCCGTTGGCGTCGGTGAGAAAGACCTCGTCGCCGATGCCGAGCGAGGGCAGGTCCCAGAAGACGTAATCGCTCGCCGTGCCCGGGTAGCCGACGCGGTGGCCGGCGACGTAGGTGTTGGAGCCCGGGATCCAGGGGTACCCGGTACCCGAGAGGTGGCCCGTGCCGGCCGAGAGCGAACCCTCGCCCGTGCCCTCGTATACGGGGGCGGAGAGCCCGATCGCGGGTACGTCCAGCGACATGGTGGTGTCGGCGGGCGCCGAGGCGGCGGCAGAAGCGGAGGCCGAAGCGTCCGACTCCTCGTCGGCAGAAGCGGAGGCCGAAGCGTCCGACTCCTCGTCGGCAGAAGCGGAGGCCGAAGCGGACGCGGAGGCCGAGGCAACCTTTTTGGGCGCGGAGAACGTATCCGCTACTTCCGCCTGCTCCTCGTTGTTCAATTCTTCGTCGGGCTCGTCTTTCTTCGGCTCTTCCTGCTTGGTCACTTCTTTTTCGGGTTCCTGGGCGGCTTTCGGCGAATCTTCCTTCGCGCCGGTGGGCTCGACGGCCCGGTCCGTCTTATTCGTATCCGCCCCGGCCTGCAGGTCCGTGTCCGCGAAGACGGTGAACCCGACAGCAAATATCGCCACGATGCCCAGCAATAACACGCCGGCCCCGATCCAGCCGAACCTTCCCCTCATCGCTCCTCCTAGTTTCTTCCCTTCACGGGAACCGCGAGTTATGGACCTACCGCCTGCCGTCACCGCCGAAGTACGGCAGGGAACACGACTACGCTACCACCCATACGCCTATTTCGCAATACTCTTAACAGAAACGAAACATACCGCCGAAAAAGCGCGCCGGCAAGGCCTCGCGAGAGGGGGTCCGTTATCGGGCGGTCCCCCTGTTCCTCACTCTAGAAGCGTGTCAGGCCCGCCAGGCCCCCGAACTCGTCGCGCAAAGTGTCGGTGTTCTCGTTCTCGCCGCGCAGAAAGTCCAGGCGGGCGCCGCGGCCGGAGGCTAGGTCGAAGAGCACGTCTGTGAGGGGTCGCACGCGGGTAGGTTCCCCGGAGAACGGGCTCTTCTCTTGCGTGATGTCCATGATGGCGAGGCCGTCGGCGTCGGACCAGCGGATCTCGCCTTCCAGGTCCCAGAGGGCCGCGAGGTGGTAGACGCGGTTCTCTTCCTGCAGGGCTTTGATGGTGTCCTCGGGCCCGCGGACGCCGCCCTCCCGAATCCGGGCGAGGAGCTCCCCTTCGCGCTCGTGCTCGGACCTCTTCCGGATCTCCTCCAGACGGTCGAGCAGCTCGCCTTCGGGGGCACCGAGGTCTACCTGTTCCTCGGCGACGACGCGGTCCTTTACCTCGTTCGGGAGGAGGCCGCGAAACTCGGCCGTCCTCTCGCTAGGGCCGGCCAGGATCAGGCGCTTGACTCCTTCGCGGAGGGTGAGGTCCCGGGTCAGCTCCCCGAGTTGCTTGTAGAACTTGTGGACGTTGGCCTCGGTCCGGCGGCTGCTCGACTCCTGGTCCATGCCTCCCCTGGGGTACGGCTCGCCGGGGTCCACGTCCACCTCCCTGAAGCCGTTGGCCTTGACGTCTTCGCCCTCCTCGCCGCCTACGAGCGGGGAGACGACGAAGTAGCGGAACCGCTCCGCGTCGAGAACGGCCGCGCCGTAGGCCTCGTACTCTTCGAGCACCAGCGTGAGCGGCGCCACGTTGGGATCCCCCCAGCGATAGGACTCCGGCAAATCCACCTGCAACCGGTAGACCTCGAAGAGGCCGTCCTCATCGGCGAAGACTGCGAGCGTCCTCGCCCCGGGATGGGTCTCGTCCTCAGCGAACCCGCGGACCCGGTCCTGCAGGCCCTCCGGCACGCCCTCGTCGTTCATGGCGTCCCTGAGGCGCACGAGGTAAGCCTGCCCCTGGTTCTCCGGGATGGCGGCGTTCACGCTCACGTAGGCCGAGAGCATCGGCCCTTTGCGGCCCGCCATCGAAGTTATCGCCTGCCTGAGTTCCTGCGCCTGCGCCATGTGGAAATACCTCGGATCTCTCGCTGTGCTACGGACGAACCCTCAGAGTTCCCGCGCGCCGGACCGCGTAAACACGCCCGTTCCCGGCCGTGTTAGCCTGCGCGAAAGGTCTCTTGAAAGGAGATCGCATACCCCGCGACGGCTACCCGTTGCCGCAAGCCCTCGCCCGGCACGCCCCGAAAGAGCGGTTCGTCCCCGACGAGCTCAGGGCGGCCTGCCGCTCGGCGGGGGAGGGGCTTGGCGCGGAGGACGCCCGCGGGGCCCGGTTCCGTTCGGCCGCGGAGATGGTAGGGCTGTGGCGCGGCCTCGATCTGCCGGCCTGGATCTCCCCCTACGTCCTCCGCGACGCCCGCCTAGGCTACCTGAACGGCTACGATAGAACCCTCGTCTCCGGAGAACTCCCCCGGGACGAAACCGTCCGCGCCGCCCGAGCCCGCTGGGACGAGCGGTGGGAAGATAGGCTCGAAGCCGCCTGCCGAAGGACCGGCAACACACCGTAGAAATACCCTCCGCCACCAGAGCACGCGCCGCGATACCCCACAGCAACGAAAAACACGCAAGGCTCTTGACGGCCGCATCACACCGGGATTATACTTACATTGTAAATTTACAATGTAAGGTAAGGTGATGGATCTGGTCGAAACGCGGTTTCGTCGAAGGGGTTCGAGTATCGGGGAGGCATGATGTCACCGTTGAAGCCTTTATACGCGCTGGCGATAGCGCTGTTGGTGGTCGCGTTCGTGGGGTTTGGGATCTCGGCGTTCTACCAGGAGCCACAGTATCCTGCTTATCCATCGGGGATGGAGGGACCGGAAGAGGAGCTCTCTCCGGAAGAGAAGCGGGAGATGCAAGTGTATCGGGAGAAGGAGCGGGCTTACAGGGAGGCGTACTCCGACTACAATCTGGTGGTCGCCTGCGTCTCCGTCGGCATCGCCGTCCTGTTGTTGGTGGGGAGTGTGGTCCGGATGGGGAGCCTGCCCGTAATTGGCGAGGGCACGACGCTTGGGGCGGTCTTCGTGTTGTTCTACGGGCTAATCCGGGCCTTCATGACCAACGACGAGCAGATCCGGTTCGGTGCGGTGGCCGTGGGGCTCGCGATCCTGCTCGCGCTCGTCTACTGGAAGTTCTCGCGTCCCGGCGGGGGCTCCCCCGTAGGAGGGGAGGCCCCTAACAGTCCTTCTTGATCGTGTCGCAGGCCAGCAGGTGTTCGTGGTTGTCCCGCAGAAGCTCTTCGCCGAGGCCCAGGATGCTCATGATCCGCTCGTCGGAGACGGAGTAGTAGGCGTTGCGGCCCTCGCGCCTCACCTGGACGTAGCCGCACGAAGAGAGGCAGCGGAGGTGGTCGGAGACGCGGGGCTGGGGGGCTTCCAGCTCGTGCACCAGCTCCCCGACCTTCATCTCGCCCCGCTGCGTCAGGAGCAACAGGATAGAGAGGCGGGTCGAGTTGGCGAACCCGTTGAACAGACGCGCCAGCAGGCACATCTCCTCGCTCTCGCGGCCGACGATAACGCCCGATAAGGGTCTGGTATTGACTATGTTCTCTTGCAAGACCTGCTCCTTTCACGTCGACCTTAATATACACCGCCCCTCCCGAAGTGTATACGCCATTACATTCGTCACCCCCGCAAAACCTCCCGATGCCGCCGCGGCGAGAGGGGTTCCGCGAGAGTACGAGGCCCCGCCGAGCGGCTACAGGGAGAAGGCCGTCCTCGCGGCGGCGAGGTCCCACAGAGAATGCCCCACGCTCTTGAAGACGACCGTGCCCGATGGACGGTCCCACCCGCGCAAGACCTCTTCGAGCTCCGTGACACCGGACCACCGGAAAGCGCCGGCTCTCTCGGCCCGGATCAAATCTCCGGCCTCTTCCTTCGCCCCCTCCATCGTGTCCACGACGACCGTCGAGTTGGAGACCAGTTCAGGGAGCAGCTCCGCCGCCTCCGGCTCGAAGGAGCCCACGGCCGCCACGAACGTGCCTTCCGCGACCGCGTCCGGCAACACCGGCTCCCGGCTCGTCGTGGCCGTTACCACGAGGCTCACCTCTGACAGCGCCGCTTCCGGGTCCGCCACGACCGCGGCGTCCATGCCGAGATCCTCCGCGTGCGCCGCGAGGGATTCGGCGCTCGCCGGCGTGCGGGAGGAGACGAAGACCTTCGAGATGCCGAGGCCCTCGCGGAACGCTTCGAGGTGCGAGCGGCCCTGGGCGCCGGCGCCAACGACGAGGAGCGGGCCCTCCGGGCGGGGCGCGAGCTCCCGGGCGGCGAGCAGCGAGAGGGCCGCCGTGCGCCGGGCGGTCACGGTCGCGCCGTCCAGGATGCCGAGCCGCGTCCCGGTGGACGCCTCCATCACGACGACCTCGCCCTGAATCGTCGGCAGGCCGCGGCCCGCGTTCGCCGGGTGGACCGTCACGAGCTTCGTGATGGCGATATCTCTGTCCGCGGCGGGCATCACGAGCAGGACGGCGCCGGGCTTCGCCAGGAGGGGCAGCGCCAGCCGGGGCGGGGCCTGGACGCTGCCGGAGCGGGCGAGCGCGACGGCGCGGATGGAGTCCGCGAGGTCCGGGTAGGGAAGGCGGGTGGCTGTCTCCTCCGCGTCGAAGATCCGGGTCATGAGACCGCCTCGAACGGTGGGGCGAACTCGAATTTCCCGATCACCCCCGAGAGGGCGCCAGGCACGAGCTCCAGCGCCATGAAGGCCTCTCCAGAGTACGCGGACGACAGGTTCCCTGCCCGTTCGGCCGAAAAGCCGAAGCGCGGGTAGTAACCGGGGTGGCCGAGCAGGACGACGATGCGGTGGCCCGCGTGCGCGCAGCGGTCGAGGGCTTCCCTGATCAGCGCGGAGCCTACGCCCCGCCCCTGGCGCTCCGGGATCACGCCGATAGGCCCGAGGGCGAGGGCTCCTACCTCGCCTCTCTCCGTCCGGATCACGGCCTCGCTGAACATGAC
>JALZNL010000172.1 GCA_030857715.1 Actinomycetota bacterium
GGAGATCGGAGAGCGGGCCGGGAGACCGGTGCTCGCGGCTGGCGGTATTGGGACCGGCCGCGGTATCGCCGGAGTGCTCGCGATGGGGGCTTCCGGGGCCTGGATCGGCACGCGCTTCTGCGCCACGGCTGAGTCCACGGGAACCAGCGAAGCGAAGCGCCTCATACTGGGGGCCGACGAGACCGCCACGGTCCACACCCGCGTCTTCGACCTCGTTCAAGACATCCCATGGCCCGAGGAGTTCGCGGGAAGGGCGATCCGCAACTCCTTCTCCGACCGCTGGCACGGTCGGGAGACGCAACTCGAAGAGCAACGCTCCTCCGTGGGCCCCGAGTTCGAGGCGACGCGCGGAGATTACGCGGAGGACTTCGTCTACGCTGGCCAGGCCGCTGGCCTCGTGGGAGATGTACCCCCGGCCGGAGAACTGGTGGACCGCCTGATGGCCGAAACCGAAGCCAGGCTGGAGGCCTGCAACGCGCTGCTGGGGAAAAAGCCGTGATAGAGGAACAAAAAGAATCGCTGAACACCCTGGAGGTGCGGCGGCTGGCGGGGCTGACGCCCTACGCGGAGGCCTGGGACCTGCAGAAGGACCTGGCGCGGAGGCGGAAGAACGACGAGGTCCCGGACACCTTCATCCTCTGCGAGCACCCGCCGGTGTACACGGTGGGGCGGGCGGCGAAGGACGGGGCGAACCTCGGGGCGGGGGAAGAGTACCTGCGTTCGCTCGGGGCGGAGGTGTTCTGGAGCGACAGGGGAGGGGACGCGACCTTCCACGGGCCGGGCCAGATCGTCGGCTACCCCATCCTGCGCCTCGAGGACCGCGATACGCACGGGTACCTACGGCGTCTTGAAAACGTCCTGATCCGGGTCCTCGCCGAGTACGGGCTCGAAGGGTGGCACCACCCCGAGTACACCGGTGTGTGGGTCGGGGAGGAGAAGATAGCGGCCATCGGGGTGAAGTTCTCCTCGGGTTGGATCGCCTCCCACGGCTTCGCCCTGAACGTGAAGACGGACCTCTCCTGGTTCGACCGCATCACCCCCTGCGGCATAAAAGAGTTCGGCGTCACGAGCCTGCAGAAGAAGCTCGACGGCGAGGTCACCCTCGTCGAGGTGGAGGAGAAGCTGGTGGGCCACTTCCGGCGCTCTTTCGGTTAGTTTACTTACTGTCCCCGCGGGTACTTCCTGACAAGCTAAATCCGTTCACACGAGACAAGGAGGCAACTCATGCTCAAAGGCGTAGCGGTCGTATGGATGCCGGTCCAGGACATAGACCGGGCGAAGAACTTCTACGGGAACACCCTGGGGCTCTCCATAACCAAGGAGGACGGCGACTGGGCCGAGGTTGACGCCAACGGCCTGACCATCGGCCTGAACGGCCGCGAGCCCGGCGGCGCCCAGTCCGACGGCGGACCCGTCGTCACCTTCCAGCCCGAGAGCAGCCTGGAAGATACGGTGGGCGAGCTGCAGAACCAGGGCGTCGAGGTGCCCGCCGGCATCTCCGAGCACCCCTGGGGCCGCGTCGCGACCTTCAAGGACTCCGAGGGCAACGACGTCCAGCTCTACGAGCCACCGAAGTAGAGCCGTCAGCAAGAACCGCTAAAGCGATTGCCGACGGCCGAGAACCGGCGCCGGGCCAAGCGAATGTCCTGGCTCGGCGCATCCCGGTCTCGCCCTAATCGAACGAAAAAGCTGACCGCTGGCCGCTGACAGCGTGATCTTTCCGAAGATCGCTTACGCGCTGCCGATCAGGACGCCGGAGGCGAAGACGAGCGCGCCGCCGAAGATGACTTGAAGGGCGCTCATCCAGAAGCTCATCGCAAAGTACCTGTAACGGATGTAGGAGATTACGAGCAACTCCACCCCCACGACCGCGAAGGCCACGTAGAGTGCCACGCGGACGTCCGGGATCAGGAACGGCAGCGTGTGCATGATGCCGCCCACGAAGGTCGCAGCACCAGTGATCACACCCCTCAGCACCGGACCGCCCCGTCCGGTCAGGGAACCGTCGTCCGAGAGACCCTCCGAAAAGGCCATGCTGATCGCCGCCCCAACAGCCGCCGCGAGCCCGATCAGGAACGTTAGCCGCGCGTCGTTGCTCGCCACCGCCACCGCGAACACCGGCGCCAGCGTCGAGACCGACCCGTCCATCAGGCCGATCAAGGCCGGCTGAACCACCTTGAGCACAAAATCTTTGCTGTGCCCGGAAGACGTCATCTCCCGACCCCCAAGACCCAGCTTGTCCATCAACGCCGCCAACCGCCAATCCTCCCAAACGCCCGCCGCTATCATTGAATTCTAGCTACTTTCCGGGGTAAATCAAGAACAATTATTATTCCTGACTAATGACAACCATTAGCATCTGTGGGTAGGAAAGGGATGTGTTTTGGAGGTTTTCGGGACCTTTCTGGGAACGGGTCGCTTCTAACGGGAGGGATCGCCGCGGCTGTTGGCCCTCCTCAGGCGGCGATCCGGTTTCCTGGTCGCGCTGGCGAGGCCGGGGCCGCGCCTACAGAGAGTTCTGACAGCCGTTTTCACGACTCTTGAGCGACCGGATCGGCACGGCGGCCGGCGGTGAGGATAAGGTTTTGAGGTTCCGGGTTTTGAGGGGTTGTAGGGCGAGGATGCCGCGGACATGCCACTCTCTCTGAGACCAACCGTGGTGGCGATGTCGGGCTCCAGGCTGCGCACCGCACCCCTGATGCCTCAAAACCTGAAAGCCTCCGAAGGAGGCGACCTGAAACCTCTAAGCCTTCTGGTACAGGTCGAGTTCCGCTTTCACGACCATGTCTTCGGTGTCGCGGCGGAGGCGGAAGCCGAGGCGTTTGCTTATGCGTTGCATGGGTCGGTTGTCTAGCAGGATCTCGGCGGTGATGCGCTGGAGGTTTTCGGCCCGGCCGACTTCGAGGAGGCGTTCGACGAGGAGGGTGCCGACGCCCTGGCGCTGGAAGCGGTCGCTGACGAGGACGGAGAACTCTGCTTCGGCGGGGGCGGCCCCGTTGCGGCTCAGGCGGGCGACGCCCATGATCTCGCGCTCCCCGGTCTCCGGGTCGGTGTGCTCGGCGACGAGGGCCATCTCGCGGTCGTAGTCTATAAAGCAGATGCGGGTGAGGCGCTCGTGGGCCGTGCGCTGGTCGAGCTTCATCATGTGAAAGTAGCGCATGTAGACGCTCTGTTCGGAGAGCGTCGCGTGGAACCGGACCATCAGCGGTTCGTCTTCGGGGCGGATGGGGCGGACCCTGACCCGCGCGCCGTCCGGGGTCTCCTCGTCGGAGACGTACTGGATCGGGTAGGGCCGGATGGCCGTCTGGGGGAGGTCCTCCTCGGCCGTCTGCGGGTCGTGGAGTACGACGCGGGCATCGAGGGCTATGAGGCGCTCCGGGGAGGCGAGCAGGGGGTTTATGTCCAATTCCTCTATCCAGGGCTGCTCCACCACGAGCTGGGAGAAGCGCACCAGCAGCTTCTCGAGGGCTCCCACGTCCACCGGCGCCCGGCCGCGCACGCCGCCTAAAGCGTCGAAGATTCGGGTCCCCTCCATCATCCTGCGGGCTAGGGTGGTCGTCAGCGGCGGCAGCGCCAGCGCCCGGTCCTTGTACACCTCGACCAGCGAGCCGCCCGAGCCGAAGAGCAAGACCGGCCCGAACTGCGGGTCCAGGCTGCTGCCGATTATGAGCTCGTAGCCGTCGAGGTCTACCATCGGCTGCACCGCGGCCCCACCGAAGTCCTCGGGGCTGAAGCTCTCGTGGATGGAGGCCCGCATCTCCTCGAAGGCGTCCCTGACCTCGTCGGCGTCTTGCAGGTTCAGGCGGACGCCTCCGACGTCGGTCTTGTGGGTGATGGTTTCGGAGTCGAGCTTGAGGACGACGGGGTAGCCCATTCGTCCGGCGAGATTCACGGCCTCTTCGGCGCTGCGGGCGACCTCCGTCTCGACGGTGGGGATGCCGTAGGCGGCGAGGACCTTTTTGGCCTCGAACTCGGTGAGGATGGTGCGGCCCGTGTCGCGGACGCCGGCGATGAGGTCTTCGACCGCTTCGCGGTCGGCGTCGGTCTCGTCGGCGGGTTCGGGCGTCTCGTAGATGCCGCGCAGGTTGTAGGTGTAGCGCCACATGTTGGTGAAGGCGCGGGCGGCGGTGTCGGGGAACTCGAAGGTTGGGATGCCTGCGCCGTTCAGGACGGACTCGCCGGCGGAGATCTCGGCCCCGCCCATCCAGCTCGCGAGCACGGGCTTGCCGGTCCTGTTCGCGTAGGGGACGAGGCGCTCGGCGGTGGCGGTCGGGTCGGTCATGTCCTGCGGGGTCAGGACGACGAGCAGGCCGTCGCTCTCGGGGTCTTCCGCGGCCGTCTCCAGTGTCTTCGCGTAGCGCTCCGGGTCGGCGTCGCCGAGGACGTCTATGGGGTTGCCGTGGCTCCAGGGGGCGGGGAGAGAGGCGTTGAGGTCTTCCATAGTCTTTTCGGAGATCCCGGTAAGCTCTCCGCCGCCGTTTATGAGGGCGTCGGTGGCGAGGACGCCGGGGCCGCCGGCGTTGGTGATGATGGTCAGGCGCGGGCCGCGGGGGCGGGGCTGCTTGCCGAGGACTTCGGCCATGGCGAAGAGCTCGGAGATCTCGCCCACGCGCAACACACCGCTGCGGGCGAAGGCCGCGTCGAGCACCTCGTCTGAGCCCGTGAGGGAGCCCGTGTGGGAGGCGGCGGCCTTGCCGGCGGCCTCCGTGCGGCCCGCCTTTATGACGATTATGGGCTTGGTCAAAGCGACTTCGCGGGCCGCGGAGAGGAACGAGCGGGCGTCGCCGACGGACTCCATGTAGACGACGATGCTCTTGGTCTTCGGATCGTCGCCGAGGTGGTAGATCAGGTCCCCCCAGCCCACGTCCATCATGGTGCCGACGGAGACGATGCTGGAGAAGCCGATGTTCTCCCTGAAGCTCCTGTCCAGGATGGCGGTGAGCAGGGCCCCACTCTGGCTCAGAAGCCCGACGCTCCCCTGCCGGGCCATCGCACCCGCGAAGGTGGCGTTGAGGCCCGTGATCGGGTTCATCACCCCCAGGCAGTTGGGGCCGATGATCCTCATCCGCCCCCGCCGGGCCTCGGCCAGAACTTGTTCTTCCAGCTCGGCCCCCTCCGGCCCCGTCTCCCTGAACCCGGCGGAGATGACGATGGCCCCCTCGACCCCGGCTTCCACGCACTCGGAGATGATGCCGGGCACCGCCGAGGCGGGGGCCACGATCACCGCGAGGTCCACCTTCTGCGGCACCTCCGAGACCGAAGGATAGGCCTTGATGCCGAGCACGTTCGGCCTACGGGAGTTCACCGGAAACACCGTCCCCCCGAACGGGCTGGAGACCAGGTTCCACATGATCGTGCGCCCCACGCTCCCCGGCCGCTCGGTCGCCCCGACGACCGCCACCGTCTCCGGGCGGAAGATCGCCTCCAGCGACCCCCCCTCGTACCCCAGAACGTCGTGCGCCGGGTCCCCGCTCTTGGATCGCTTCATTGGTCGCTCCTTCGTCGCTCCTGGGTTTCAGGCATCCGGTTTCGGTTGATCTACCTCGTCGCGTCACGGCGTCAGCTACGCTCCCCGACTATGTTCTTACTGCACCTATTTTTGTAACATCCGGCCTAACAGGTAGGCGTGAACCTATCCACGGGCTGATCTTTCCCCTGAAACCTGATGCCTGATGCCTAACCGCGCTTTCGGACGACGTTCTCGAGCAGCGTACGGTTCGGGATGCGGTAGAGGTCTCCGTCCTCGGAGCGGACGGTGATCGAAGCGTAGCCGAGTTCCTCTACGGTGCCTTCTACGTCGGCGACGGAGATGACGTCGCCTACTTCGGTGCCGTCCTGGACGTAGCGGCCGGCGGCGATGTTGCCGGAGAGAAGGGCGAGTCCCTGGC
>JALZNL010000173.1:0-1463 GCA_030857715.1 Actinomycetota bacterium
CGGCCACGGGTTCCACCTCCCTTTACGAGGACGCCGGCGACGGTTTCGGTTACGAGAGCGGGGAATACGCCCGGCGCGAGGTCTCCTGCGAGGCATCGGGAGACCGTATAACCGTCCGTCTCCGGGAGCGCGAGGGCTTGTTCGTGCCGCAGAGGGAGACGGTCCTCCTAGAACTGCGCGGGATTGAGTCGGCGCGGAGTGTCTCGGTAAACGGCGAAGCCGGGGAGTCGAGGTCAACGGAGAACGGTCTCGTGGTGACCCTGCCGGAGACGGGCGGGGAGACCACGGTAGAGGTGGTCCTGTAGCGAGGTCCGGGGGAGTGCGGCGGATGCTCCGCCCGGCCCTGATCCTGCTCGGCAGCCTGGCGGCCGGGTACATGGGCATCGGCCTGCTGGTCGTCTTCAGGATGACCGCCGCGAGACGCCGGATGCCCGAGGCCACGCCCACCAACGCCGGTCTCGACTACGAGGGGGTCGGGCTCACGAGCACCGACGGCGTCCGCCTCTCCGGCTGGTGGGTCCCGGCCGAGGATTCCCGCCGCGCCGCGATCCTCGTCCACGGCTGGGGCGGGGACAAGTCAAACGAGCACATCCTCAAGACCGCGCCCGTCTACCACCGCGAGGGCTACAACGTGCTCGTGATCGACCTCAAGGCGCACGGAGAATCCGTCGGGGGACGCCGCACGCTCGGCTACCGTGAGACGCGCGACGTCCTCGGGGCGCTCCTCTGGCTCGAAAAACGCGGCTACCGGCCCGAAGACATCGTGCTCCACGGATGGTCCATGGGAGGGACGACCGTGGTGCGGGCGGCGCCGGGGACGGGGGTCGCGGCGGTCGTGGAGGAGGCGGGCTACGCGGACCTGCCGCGCCTGCTCGAAAGCGCCATACCCAGGATCACCGGCCTCCCGCGCTTCTTTGTGCCCGGGGTCCTGCTCGTGGGACGGCTTTGGCCGGACTTTGATCCCTGGTCCGTCCAACCGGGTCGCCAGGCCTCGGAGCTCTGGAAAGAAGACATGCCGCTCTTCGTCATCCACTCGACCGGGGACGGCATCATCCCCATCGAGCACGCGGAGATGTTCGCCGCGGCGCACCCGGGGGCCAGGGTCTGGATACTGGAGGGCTACGACCACGTCGAGGCCTTCACCCACCCGGAGTACGAAGAGAGGTTACGGTCCTTCCTCCAAGAGTCCGGAGTAAAAGACCGCAGGCGATGAATTCTTACTGGTGCCTGGAGCCTGGATCGCGTAAGGCTCAACCTTTACGCGGTCCGGGTTCTAGGCGCCGATCAGGGCCCGCAGCTTCGGGTCGGTGAAATCTTCCGCCACCATGAAGACGCCGGCCTTTCGCAGCTTGTCGGGTTCCCGGGTGGAGGCAATGCCGACCGTGGGAATACCGGCGCCCACGGCCGAGGCGATGCCGGAGACGGAGTCCTCGAAGGCTAGGGCCTCCCCCGGGGCCACGTCG
>JALZNL010000173.1:1473-5870 GCA_030857715.1 Actinomycetota bacterium
CTGGCAGGATCGCGCCGACGTTCTCCGCAGGGGCGTTGGTGACGAGGCCGGTCGCGAGGCCTCGGGCTTTGATCTCCCGCAGGAAATCCAGGAGCCCGGGGAGCGGCTCCAGGCCTCCGGCGAGCTCCCGGAAGCTGGTCTCTTTGGCCTCGGAGATCGAACGCCCCTCCTCGTCCGAGAGGCCCGGCAGAAGGTCGCGCACGACTTCGGCGTTGGCCCGGCCGCTGATGTTCTCCCGGTAAAACGCCTCGTCCACCTCTATGCCGTGGGGCAGCAGTACCTCCACCCACGTCGGCAGGTGCAACGAGTCGGTCTCGGCGAGGGTACCGTCGAGGTCGAAGAGCAGGGAGCGGTACGGCCCACCCTTCACCCCCGGCTCACTCCCAGCCGAGAAAGTCGTAGAGCGCGGGGTCCATGAAGTCCCCGATCACGATGCCCACCCCGGCTTCGAGAAGTTCTTCGGGAGTATGGCCCGAGGTTATGCCAACGGTCGGGATGCCGGCTTCCACCGCGGAGCGGGCCCCGGTCACGGAGTCCTCGAAGGCGACGACCTCTTCGGCCGACAAGCCCAAGCTCTCGAGTGCCTGCTCGTAGGGCAGGGCGGCGGGCTTGCTATCTTCCCCGTCCTGCGGGTAGACGACGGGGTCAAAGGCGCCGTGAAGGCCGAGCGGCTGCAGAATCTCTCCGGCGTCCTCCTCGTTGGAGTTGGTGACCAGGGCGAGGGGCAGGCCGCGCCGGCGTCCCGCCTCGATAAGGCCGCGCAGTCCCGGGAGGGGCCCGATCTCACTCGACCGTTGCCGGGCGCGTAGTTCCTCCCTCTCGAGCAACTCGTCCATCTCCTCGTCGGAGAGGTCGGGCAGGACGTCCTCGACGGCCTCCTTGTCGACCCGCCCGCTCAACTTCTCCTCGTAGAGCTCGCGCGTTACCTCGACCCCGTAGGGCCGCAGGACCTCGATCCAGTTCGGAAAATGGACGGCGTCGGTGTTCGAGAGGGTGCCGTCGAGGTCGAAGAGGAGTGCTTTTGGCATAAGACCCAGCATTATATGCGTTCCTCCGACGTCCGGCCACGGCGTCCTACGGGCCGTAGTAAAGAACAGCGTTAAGTGCGCGGGTCACGATCAGGAGCGACCCGATGTACAGGAGGATAAAGAGGTGACCCGGCTCCCAGTGTTTTCTCAGCGGGCTCGTCTTGTACTCGGCCATCGCCAGGAGCACGCCGATCGCGCACAGCCCCCACACCCAGTAGAACGCGAAGTACCGCGCAAAGTTGCCGGGGTCGGGATAGAGCGTCGCCCACGCGAACGCCGCCGTCACGGAGGCCGCGAGCGAGACGCAGAGGACGAACAGGACCCTGTTCGTCCGGCCCCGCCGGGCCCAGGCGAGCCATCTGGCAACCGCGTTGGTCGTACCCTTCACGACGGCTATATTAGCAGCCCGGAGACGCCCGGCCGGTAAAAGATTACCGCTCACTTCACCCGAATCGCGCGGGCGTCCGTGACCCTCTGCAAATCTTCCGGACTGAGGCCGAAGACGACGTGCGTGTGGCCCGCTGCGGCCCAAACCATGTCCTGTTCTAGGAGGTCCTCGTCGAGAAAGGTTACGGGCGCCTCGGCGTGGCCCAAGGGCGGCACGCCGCCGATGGCGAAACCCGCCTTATCCCGCACAAAGGCGGCATCGGCCTTCTCGATAGGCTCCGCGAGGAGGGCCGAGATCCTCCCCTCGCTCACCCGGTTGGGGCCGCTCGCCAGCACGAGCACGGGACTGCCCGTGTTAGCACCCCTGAACACGAGGGACTTCACGATCTGCTCGACCCGGCAGCCGAGCGCCGCGGCGGCGTCCTTAGCACTCCGCGCGGTCGCCTCCAACTCCACGAATTCCGAGGAGACCCCCCGTTCCGCTAGCGCGGCCCGCACCCGCCGCACGCTCTCTCTGTCCCCGTATCCCAAACCCCGCCCTCCCCGTCTCTCCTGCCGTCTGCGGGTCATCGTGCTGGCAGTTGCCCCCGCCGGCAGTAGAATAACCGCCGTGCGACGACTCCTCATTCTCTGCTGCGCCATAGTGCTGGTTGACACGATCTTCTACGCAGCCCTGACCCCGCTCGTCCCTTACTTCAACCAGGAGTTCGGCCTCTCCAAGTCCGCCGTCGGCCTGCTCGGCGGCGCGTTCGGGGCGGGGGTGATGGCGGGCGCGGCGCCCGGCGGCTACCTGGCCTCGCGCGCGGGGGTCAGGGTAGCCGCCATCGTCGGCCTGGCCCTGATGAGCCTCACGAGCGTCGGGTTCGCGTTGGCGGACGAGACCTGGCTACTCGTCGTGACGCGGTTCGTCGGCGGTTTCGGGAGCGCGCTCTCGTGGGTGGCGGCGTTTACCTGGCTCGTGGCGCGGGCGCCCGAGGAGCGGCGCGGGGAGCTTATCGGGGTGATGCTGAGCGCCGCCGTGGTCGGCGCCCTGCTCGGCCCCGCCTTCGGCAGCGCCGCGGCCATCGTCGGCCTCGTCCCGGCCTTCACGACCGTCGCGGTGGCGGGCATCGTCATCGCCCTGTGGGCCGCCTTCGAGCCCGCGCCCACTCCCACGGGCGGCGGGTCCCTCCTCGGGGCGCTCCGGGCCGTCCGGCGGCCGCCGCTCCTCACCGGCCTCTGGTTCATCGCGCTCTCGCCGCTCCTGTTCTCCGCGCTGACCGTGCTCGTCCCGCTGGACCTCGCGGCCGTGGGGTGGGGGGCGGCGGCGGTCGGTGCGGTCCACATCATGGCGATTGCGCCGGCGCCACTGACGGATGCGCGGGCAATGGTGTCCTGGACGATCCTGACGGTCCCGGCGGCGGCGGCGGGGGCGGGGGGCGCTGGGTAGGCTGATTGCGATCGAGCACGTCGTCGAGCCATTGCTGATCCGGTCCGCCGTCGGGTGATTGCTGCGGTGGCGGAGCCCCGAGGACATCGTCGGGCAGGCGATCGAGCGGATCGACCGGTTTGCCGTCGGCATCGACCAAAGGTGGTCCTTCGGTGACGGTCGTGCCCCACACTTCCTCGTCGGGATCGAGCTGCCAGTCGGGCAGCGGCACTTCGAGCTGGAAATTCTCGACCGGGCGGCGGGCCACCGCAACGCGCATGAAATCGCTGAAGGCGCGCGCCGGCGCGGTGCCCCCCTGCAGTCCGGCGACCGGGCGGGCATCGTCGCGGCCCATCCACACGCCCGCGGTCAGCCCGCTCGAAAAGCCGACGAACCAGCCATCCTTGTTCGAACTGGTGGTGCCGGTCTTGCCCGCGACCGGGCGCCCGATCTGCGCCGCGCGCCCGGTGCCCGACAGCACCGCGGTCTGGAGCAGGTCGGTCATTTCGGCGGCGACATAGGGCGCGACCAGTACGCGCTCCTCCTGCTGATCGTGTTGGTAGAGCAAACGCCCCTCGGCGGTGACGACCTTGCGGATCGCATAGGGCAGCGCGCCGACCCCGCGGTTCGAGACCGCTGCGAAAGCGCGGGTCATGTCGATCAGCCGGACCTCGCTAGTCCCCAGCACCATCGAGGGATAGCGGCTGATCGTGCCGCTGATCCCGAACCGCCGCGCCATGTCGGCGATGGTGGCAAAGCCGAGCTGGTCGCCGATCTTGGCGCTGATCGTGTTGATCGATCGCGCGAACGCCTCGCGCAGGCTGACCGGCCCGGCAAAGGTGCGGGTCGAATTGCGCGGGCTCCACCCGCCGACGGTGACCGGCGCATCGACGATCGTGTCGGTCGGCTTCATCCCGCTTTCGAGCGCCGCCAGATAGACGAACAGCTTGAACGCCGATCCCGGCTGGCGCTCCGCCTGGGTCGCCCGGTTGTAGATCGAGTTCACGTAATTGCGTCCGCCGACCATCGCCCGCACCGCTCCATCGCGGTCGAGTGAGATCAAGGCGCCTTGCGCGTCGCGCGGCGCATTGGCCGAAATCGCGCGGTCCGCAGCCGACTGCATGCGCGGGTCGAGCGTTGTGAAGACGTCGATCGGCTCGCTGGTCTCGTCGATCAAGGTATCGAGCTGCGGAAGCGCCCAGTCGGTGAAATAGCGGACGCTATTCTCCTTGGTCGTCGGCTGGATACGGATTCGCGCCGGGTCGACGTTGGCGGCTGCGGAGGCGGAGACGAAGCCGCTATCGACCATCGCCTTGAGGACGACGTCGGAGCGGCTTCGCGCGGCCTCGACATCGGCGGTCGGCGAATAGTTGGATGGCGCCTTGACCAGGCCGGCGATGATCGCCGCTTCGCCAAGCGCCAGGCGATCGGCGCCGTGGTTGAAGAAGCGCCGCGATGCCGCGTCGATGCCGTAGGCGCCGCCGCCGAAATAGACGCGGTTGAGGTAGAGCTCGAGGATCTGGTCCTTGGAGAATTTCCGCTCCAGCGCCAGCGCCAGCACCGCTTCCTTGATC
>JALZNL010000174.1 GCA_030857715.1 Actinomycetota bacterium
ACCCTCGGACGCCTACAGGCAGGCCGTCTCCTACGCCAGGAACAACGGCGCCCTCGTCGTGGCCGCGGCGGGCAACGACTCGACGGACCAGCGCACCTACCCGGCGGCCTACCGGGCCTCGGTGGCGGTCAGCGCCACCAATCGCAAGGGCACGTTCGCCTCATTCTCCAACAGTGGGAGTTGGGTGGACCTGGCGGCGCCGGGCGTCGGCATCTACGCCACGGTCCCCGGCGGCTACCGGGCCGTAGACGGGACGAGCTTCTCCGCGCCGGAGACGACGGCCCTGGCCGGGCTCCTCTCGGCGCAGGGTCTCACCGACGACGGGGCGCGCAGGCGTATGCAGAATACGGCGACCGACCTCGGCGCCAACGGGGACGATCCACTCTACGGCCACGGCCGCATCAACGCCGCCGCCGCCGTGCGCTAGCGTACGCCCTCCGCCGCAGAGCCGTACCCGGAGGTATGGACCCTACGGGCGGCCCCCGTTGCCAGGACGTCCGGCGAGAGGGAGGTATCCACGCGCCGGACGATGCTCTTGCCCTCGTCGTCCTCCTCGACCATCCAGACCTCGTCCACGAGGGCGGACTCCTGCACCTCGCCGACGTGGGAGATTATGAAGATCTGGCCGAACGACCGCTTTAGCCTCTCAAGGGCCAACAGCACGTTGTTGCGTCTCCCCGCGTCGAGGCTCCCGAAGACCTCGTCGAGCACGAGGAACCCTAAAGTGTTCCCGCCGCGGGCCGCGACGAGTCGGGAGAGCGCGACCCGCGCCGAGAGGCTCGCGACGTCCGCCTCGCCGCCGGAGAAGCGCTCGATGGCGTAGGAGTCGTCGAAGCGGTCCAGCAGCCTGACCCGGTAGTTCTCGTCGAACTCCATGCTCTCGTAGCGGCCGTCGGTGAGCTCCCTGACGAGGCCCGAGGCTTCCGCTTCCAGCATCGGCCGCGCCCGGGCGGTCAGGGAGCGGAAGAACTCCGTGAAGAGCCCGTCCATCTCGTCCATGCGCGCCGCGGCAGCCGCCCGCTCGTTGGCGAGCTTCCGGTCGTCGTCCAGACGCTTGAGCTCCGTCTTGGCCCGCTCGATGCGGTGGTCCGCGTCCTTCCAGTCGCCGCCTAGGCCCTCCCGCGCGTCCCGAAGCCCGGAGGCGCGCTCCTCCGCCGCCGACACCCTCTCGGACGCCGCCCCATAGGCCGCCTCGTCGAAGCCGAGGGCGGAGACCTCCGCCCGCAGCTTCTCGGCGGACGCGCCGGCCTCCTCCACGCGCCCCCGGGCCTCCCGCAGCGCCTCCTCCACCCCGGCCCGCGTCTCCAGCCGCCGGTCCAGCTCCTCGACGCGGCCCTGCGCCCGCTCCAGGCGATCTTTCTCTTCCTTTTTGAGGCGGTGTTCGTCCGCATCGTACGAGAGGTCGGCGAGCCCCTCCAGTTGCGCTACCAGCTCCGCCACCCGCTTCGTCAGCTTCGAGTGTTCGCCCGCGAGGCTCGTCACGGTGGGGCGGGCGTCGCGCACGGCCCGCAGGCGCTCGCGGCGGGCGCTGGCCCCTTCGAGATCCTCTTCCGTCGGGGCCGCGACGTCTCCTAGGCCCTCCCTGAGTTCGCGGAGGTTTCCGGCCAGTTTTTCGAGCGTCTCCAGGCGGTCGGCGGCCCGGTCGGTGGCGCGGGCCAGGGCGTCGCGCAGGGCGCGCCAGCGGTCTAGCTTCGTCTTTAGCCTCTGCAGTTTCCCGGCGGTCTCGGCGGCGGAGACTGCGAGCTTCTCGGCCTCGGCGGTCTCGGCGGCGGCGCGGCGGCGGAGGGAGGCGGCCTGGCGCTTGAGGGTGTCGGAGATCTCCTCCTGCTCACCCCCCTCGAAGCCGCGGTGGCAGGTGGGGCAGTGGTCCTCGGCCCCGCTGTCTATGGCCTCGCGCGCCTTGTCCACGTTCTTCGCCTCGCGCTCGTCGGCGTTGGCCCGGCCCCTGTGGTGCGCGGCGACCTCTTTGAGCTTCTCCTCCTCCTCGCGCAGGTCCCTCTCCCGACGCTCCAAATCCTCGCCGCCGGAGAAGTCTTCGGTCTCTTCCTGGAGCTCTCTCGCCTCGTCTCTGGTCTCCTCGTAGCGCTGCCGGGCGGCCCGTTCCTCTTCGGCAGCGGCCTGGATCTCCTTGTGGCGGGAGGAGAGTTCCCTGAGCTCCTCGAAGCGGGCCTCGGCCTTCTCCAGCTCTCCGGAGACGCCTTCTAGCACCGCGATGCCTTCCCGCAGCAGCTCCTGCCCGTCGAGGTCGAAGAGGGCGTGGAAGCCGGGCAGGACCTCTTCGTCCCCGCCGTCCAGCTCCTCCAGGACGCCCCAGATCTCGCCCTCGATGTCCGAGATGCGCCGCTGGTCCTGCAGGTACTCCCGGCGGCCCCTTTCCCGCTCCTCCGCCCGCCGCCGGTCTTCTTCCAGTTTCTCGAGCTCCGCCGTTACCTCCGGCAATCTGGACGTCTGCGGCCTCAGGCGCCCGAGCTCCTCCTCCGCGGCGGCGAGGTCCGACAGGTCCTTCTCGCCCTCGGCCACCCGGTCCGCGGCCCGGCGTCCCTCGGCCTCCGCCGCGCGAAGATCGCCTGTCAGGCGCGAGTGCTGCCGGTAGGAAGATTCCAGAGAGTCACGGGCCGCACGGGTGGATTTCAGCCCTTCCTCCGCGGAACCCAGTTCTTTGGAAACCTTCTCCAGCTCGCCTTCCAGGCGGTCGCAGGCCTCGCGGGCCTCCTTCAGTTCGGCCTGGAAGGCTTCGAGGTCGGCCTCGGCGAGGCGTTTCTCGAGGACCCTGGCCTCCGTGCGCAGGGCGTTGCGGTCCTCCCTGAGGAGGGTCTGGGCGGCCTCGACGCCGCCAATGCCGAGGAGCTTGGAGATGCGGCGCACGCGGCTGATGCCGTCGTCCTGGGCGAAGAAGCGGAGCTCCTTCTGGCGGGCGTAGAAGGTAGCTTCGAAGGCGGTGCGGTCCATTCCGAGCAGCGTCTCCTCGACCCAGCGGATCACGTCGGAGGTCCCCGTGACGATGGTCCGTCCCTCGCCGTCGCGCACCTCGGCGCTCGTCGAGCCGCCCTTGAGCTGGCGCCGCACCGTGTACGAGCCGCCGTCCGTCGCCAGCGTGGCCTCCACGATGGACGGGTCCTTCGTCGAGCCGCCGCTCCAGGGAATAGACTCGTTCGCGAACCGCGGCCCGCCGCCCCTCGAACCGAAGAACGCCCACAGGATGCTCTCGAAGAGGGTGGACTTGCCCGCCCCGTTCGTCCCCACGATGCCGATGGCGCCTTCCGGAGGATAAAGCTCTACAGGGTCCCTCAACTGCTTGTAGTTCTGGATAAAGAGGCGTTCGAGGATCACGCGCCCGGCTCCTCGCTCGCCGCCCGCGCCAGGTACCCGCGCCCCTTCTCCAGAAACTCCTCCGCGAACGCCTTCTCAAGCTCCCCGCGCTCCCTGCGAGAGTTCACGAACGCGGCGAACTCCTCACCCAGAGGCCCGAAGACCGCAGACGGCGGGCCGTCCGTGTCCGACGCTTCAGGGCTCTCCTCCGGGTGGATCTCCAGGCTGAAGTTCAGACACCGCCGTTGCAGATCCCGCAAAAGCTCCCTGTCCACCCCGCTCGCCACACCGCGCCTGACGTCGTAGGCGCGAAGGCGCGCTATCGCCCCGTCCAGCTCGACGCCGGAGACACGCGACTGAACTTCCTCTGTCAACTCTGCAGAGTCCATCTCCTTCGCGCTGATCTTTTGAAGGTCGATCATGGTCCGCGTCACTATCTCCACGTGCTCGACGCTCTTCAGTCCATCCCCGTCAAACTCGACTATCGCGAACCCGGGCTCGGACTTCACCTCGCCGAACCCGAACCGCTCCGTCGCGCCGGCGTAGTACGCGTTCTCCTTGTGCTTGTGGAACTCGTGGTAGTGGCCGAGGGCGACGTAGTCGAAGGGGGCGGAGATCATGTTGGATTGCAGGTTCGCCTCGCCCATCTCGTGCTGCTTCGCCTCGAGCCCCGGCACCATCCCGTGCGTCACGAGGATATTGACGTCCGCGTCCCGCGCCGGCATCACCGCCCCCGTCCCGAACACCGCCCCGTGCGGCACCAGCGTAACGCCCACGTTCACCCCGTCGAACTCCTCCGACCAGTAGTCCAGCTCGAAGCCGTGCGCCGAATGGACGTTCACCAGGTTCGCGTACTCAAGGGCCGCCGTCGTCGTGCGCAGCCGCGGTGTCTCGTGGTTGCCGGCCGCGACGAGGTAAGGAATGCCGGCGCGGGCGGTGATGCGGGCCGTCTGCTTCAGGAAGCCGATGATGACGTGGGTTGCGGGCCTGACCGAGTCGAAGACGTCGCCAGAGTGGATCACGACATCCACCCCCCGTTCCAGGATGGCGTCCACCGCCCGCCCGTAGGCCTCCTGGACGTCAACCTCCCGCTGGTTGCGGTTCGATGTCGGGTCGAGCCTCGCGTACCGTGAGTACCCGAGATGCGTATCCGAGATGTGGGCGATCCTTACTATCTCATTCCTCCCCGTAGGTCACCCTATTCTACGCATCGCTGCCGATTTTATGAGAGTGCCAGAAACGCCTTTTCCTCTCTCATGTGAAAATGCTCCACCGCGATGAAGCGTTCTCTCAGTAAGTCGGCCGTATCCATCACAGAGCAATTGCCTTGGCGAATCCAGATCACCCTCGGCGGCGCTCCCAGCAGCAGACTTCGCTGGTGGAAGTCCGAATCCTTGGACACGATGGTGTACCCATGCTCGGCTGCGTAGTTCCACACTTCGGTGTCGCTTGACTTTTCCATCCCAAAGTTCCGGACATGAGAGCACTCAGGGTACACGTCGGATAGAAGGCGGGTCAGACGCGGGGAAAGGTTCTGGTCGAAGAGAAACCTCAAAAAGACGGTTCTGCCATGAACCTGCGTTCGATGTCGGCAGCGAACGCAAGGCTGGCAAGGATATCCTCTTCCTCAAGATCCGGGAAGTCGGACAAAATCTCCTTATGCGACATACCGGACGCAAGGTAGCTGAGGACGTCATACACCGTGATCCTCATCCCCCGGATGCACGGCTTACCACCGCGCATATCAGGATCTATGGTGATGCGCTCCCGGTAATCCATGCTCGAAGTCTACGGTGCGAAGTAGGCCCGTTCAAGACGTGAACTTGTATACATTCAATACTCCGGGTTCTCCGTTAATCCTTGGCCCCGTGCCGCCTCTGAGATTCCTCGCATAACTTGCTCCAGTGACTCTGCCGGTCCCGTAACCTGGCTCAGGCGCAGGCTAAGGAGGAGATCCATCTTTCCACGCTCCTCCGCCGAAGCCGCCGCGTAAACCTTCGCGGCCTCCGCATCAACCCGTATGGTGATCTCTCGCGTATCCATAGTTCCTTTGAAGTGGCTACTTACGACTCAGATTACTTCCTTAGTCTCGCCTCTCTCATGTTCGTCCAACGCCTCCTGCGCCAGCAAGTACATAGCGCCCTGCGACTTGGCGAAGCGCTCCTCCCACTTCTTTTCCGACGCAAGCTCCGCGAGCAACAACTCGGCCATCGCATCCTGCTCGTCTTCGGGTAACCGGGAAACGGCATCAAAAGCCTTCTTGAGCAGATCCGTCACCAGCTTGCCTTTCGATATAGTTGCGCCGCGAGCAAGTCGTCCATGTACGTAGTCTACGGCGCGAGATAAGCCGGTTCAATAAAGAAAGTCGCCGTGAGAAGCTGCCAGGACTCTATGTTTGCGCCTTATGCTGGGCGATCAACTCACGGACGGCGGGTACCAAGTCGTTTGGGACTTCCATCATGGTCTGATCCCGGCTCTCGAAAGCAGCCTCGTCCTCCGCAACCGCCTCATCTTCGATCTGCTCTTCGTAGTGCGCGAGGACCTTCCGCACCCTTTCTTC
>JALZNL010000175.1 GCA_030857715.1 Actinomycetota bacterium
CGAGGAGGAGGAAGAGGCCAAGCGCCTCTACGAGGACGCCGTCGGGGACGTCTCGTCGGTGCCGCCGGACGGCGATGTCCCAGAAGAGGCCCCGAGCGACGGCCAGACCCCGTAAGCCGCCGAGTATCGCGCGCAGGCACGGCACAGGTTAACGTCGTTTACATCTGGGTAAGACTCGTCTCGGAGTTGCAGAGAGACGCTTCCGGCGAACCGTTCCGTGCTTGCGCGCGGGGGGTCCGGAAGACCGCGAGGTCCGATGGAGCGCGAGATCGCCGAAACAAGAAAAGAGGAAGTCGGGGGGCTGGATCCTGTCTCCCTGGTCCTGCCGAGCAGCGCGGAGTACGTGATGCTCGCCAGGCTGGTGGCCGGCCAGGTCGGTAGGCTGGCGGGTTTCGAGCCGGAGGATATCTACGACCTCAAGCTGGCCGTCACGGAGGCGGTGACCAACGTGATCCGGCACGCCGCCGTGGACGCCTATGAGGTGGAGTACCGCGTGATCGGGCGGACCGTTGAGGTCACGGTCACCGACGTCGGCGGCGGGTTCCGGCGCTCCGACCTGGCCGGGAAGCCCGACGAGCAGGGCGGCTTCGGCCTGACGGTCATAGAGAACCTGGTCGACGAGTTGGTCCTGGACTCGAAGGGCGACGGTACGCGGATGAAGATGATCCGTCGCGCCAGCGAACCGGGCGGCCAGGAGGGCTAGGAGAGAGACGGGGCGGAGGCCCGCCTGTCTCCTTTCTGAATTGCCGTTCCAGAGCCGGTTGAATTTCCGCTGTTCTTTCGTATACAGTTATCCGCCAGGCCGCAGGCCCCGTATACACACACGACACGACCAGGGAACAGAGGATAATCCGTGCTGCAACGTGTAAACCCCGGCAACAAGTCGCTCGCAGATTACCGCAGCATCATCCGCAGGGAGTTGTACGACGAGGTCGTGGAGCTCGGGAAGCGGTTGGACGGGGCGCGCGTGCTGCACGTCAGCGCGACGAGCTTCGGCGGCGGGGTCGCGGAGATCCTTTACACCCTCGTACCCCTCATGCGGGACGTCGGCATCGAGACCGAGTGGGACATCATGTTCGGGGCGGAGGCGTTCTTCAACGTAACCAAGGGCTTCCACAACGCGCTGCAGGGCGCCGAGTACGAGTTGACCGTGGAAGGCAGGGCCATCTACGAGGAGTACAACCGCCAGTCGGCGGCGGCGATGGTGGAGAGCGGCGAGGAGTGGGACGTCGTGCTCGTCCACGACCCGCAGCCGGCCCTCATCAAGCACTTCGCGGAGGGGCTGTCGCCGCGGACGAACTGGATCTGGCGCTGCCACATAGACACCTCGACCCCGAATCGGCAGGTGCTCGACTACCTCTTGCCGCACATCACGGACTACGACGCCCAGATCTACACGATGGCTGAGTACACCCCGCCGGACGTGAGCCTGCCGGGCCTCACCCTCATCCCGCCCGCCATCGACCCGCTTAGTCCCAAGAACATGGCCCTCTCGGCCGAAGACGCCCGCTACATCGTCAGCCAGTTCGGGGTCGACCCGGAGAGGCCGTTCCTGACGCAGGTCTCCCGCTTCGACCCGTGGAAGGACCCGCTGGGGGTCATAGACGTCTACCGGGCCGTCAAGGAGGAGGTGCCGAGGGTACAGCTCGTCCTCATAGGCTCGATGGCCCACGACGACCCCGAGGGCTGGGACTACTGGAATAAGACCGTCAACTACGCCGACGGGGACAAGGACATCTTCCTGTTCTCCAACCTCACGAACGTCGGCGCCATCGAGGTCAACGCCTTCCAGTCCATAGCGGACGTCGTGATCCAGAAGTCCATCCGCGAGGGCTTCGGCCTCGTGGTCGCCGAAGCGCTGTGGAAGGCGCGGCCTATGGTCGCGAGCAGGGTCGGCGGCATCCCGATGCAGGTCGCCGCGGGCGGCGGCATCCTGGTGGACACCATCCCCGAGGCCGCCGAGGCCTGCGTCAAGATCGTCAAGGACGCGGAGTTCGCCCGCCGGATCGGACGCCAGGGCAAGGAGCACGTCAGGGAGAACTTCCTGATGCCGCGCCAGCTCCGCGACAACCTCGCCCTCTACGCGAAGCTGATCGGGCCCTAGAGACGCTTCGGGAGGAGCCGAAGCTCTCCCCACCTCGCCGTCGGCTTTCGGCTTTTTGTATGATGGTCCCTCGAAGGGATGCCCCGTCCTCTGTGGGGCGCCCCGAACGTGGACCTTCGGAAAGCGGGGAGCAGCGTGACGCAGGGTGAGAGCGGGCCGACCGTCGTCGTCTCGAACCGGGGGCCGGTGACGTTCTCCCGCGGGGAGGACGGGGAGCGGGACCACTCGCGGGGGGCGGGGGGGCTGGTCACGGCGCTCAACGCGGTCGTCCGGCGGGGCGAGGGGGCCGTTTGGATCGCCTCGGCCCAGAGCGACGAGGACGCCGCGGTGGCGAAGGAGCCAGCCCCCTACGAGGTAGAAGACCTGCGCATCGTCTTTGTCGAGCACGACGAGGCGGCCTACGACCTCATGTACAACACCCTCGCGAACCCGCTGCTCTGGTTCGTCCAGCACGGCCTCTACGACCTGCCCCGCTCGCCCCGCCTCGGCGACGACACGCGGGAGGCGTGGGAGGACGGCTACGTCCCCGTCAACCGCAATTTTGCCCGAGCCGTCGCCGAGACCGTCGGGGATAGCCCGGCTTCCAAGATCCTGCTCCACGACTACCAGCTCTACATGACGCCGCTCTTCTTGCGCGAGGAGCTCGGCGAGAAGGCCGCCGCCGCTTTTATCTCCCTCTTCGTCCACATCCCCTGGCCGGAGCCGGACCTGTGGGGCATCCTGCCGCAGTACATCAGGAAGGGCATCCTCGAGAGCCTCCTCTCCGCCGACGTCGTAGCCTTCCACACGGAGGGCTACGCCCGCAACTTCGTGGAGACCGCCGCCAGGGTCCTGGGCGCCGAGACCGACGCGGAGAACGGCACCGTCCGGTACGAGGGGCGCGAGGTGTGGGTGCGGGCCTACCCCATCTCCATAGACCCGGCAGAGTTCGAAGAGCTCGCTGGCAGCGAGGCCGTTCTGGAGCAGGAGGAGTTCGTCAAGGGTCTCCCCGGCAAGCTCCTCCTCCGCGTGGACCGGACCGACCTCTCCAAGAACGTCGTCCGCGGCTTCGAGGCCTACGGACGGATGCTCGAACGCCACCCGGAGACGAAGGAGAACGTGACGTTCCTGGCCCAGCTCCAGCCCTCCCGCGGCGACATCCCCGAGTACGCGGCTTACATGGAGGCCGTAGGTAGGACCGCCGAAGAAGTCAACGAAAAGCACGGTACGGACGGTTGGACCCCCATACAGCTCTTCATGATGGACAACTTCCCCCGCTCCGTCGCCGCATACAAGAACTACGATGTCCTGCTCGTCAACGCCGTCCGCGACGGCATGAACCTCGTCGCCAAGGAGGCCGCCGTCGTGAACGGGCGGGACGGCGTCCTCGTCCTCTCCGAGTACGCCGGCGCCCACGAGGAGCTCGGCGAGCACGCCCTCACCGTCAACCCCTACGACCTCGACGAGCAGGCCGATGCCCTGCACAGGGCATTGACCATGCCAGACGAAGAGCGCAAGAAGAGGGCCGCCGGCCTCAGGGAGACCGTCATGGAGAACACCATCGAAGACTGGGTCGAGGCTCAGATGCGGGATATCGAGGCCTACCGGGAGCAGTATGGGTAGTCGTGGCCGCGTTCGTGCGGATCTCGGCCGTCCTCGTGGGGATGGCGAACGTGTTCTTGTACAGCCCAGCTGGAGATGGGGAACTCGGGAACGCCTTCATCTTGAATCTCGATCCGTGGTGGCCGCAGAACTTCCTGTACGCGCTGTCCGCCATCGTTGCGGGTTTACTCGTTTCGAGCATCTTTCTCAGGTTTGCCCGACGAGAGCTCCGGCAGAGCTTCTTCGCTCGCTACGGTGTGATGGTGCTGGCGATTTGCCTCGGAGGTGCGGTGTTAAGCGGTTTCTTGGCCATTGCTGGGACTTCGTTCGACAGCCCACTGACGGTATCAGAGCGCCTTCTTGAAGCATTGTCCAGGCTACCTTTCACCGTTGTGGCCGGTAGCGTACTGGGTGCTGCGGAAGGGGGGATCCTGGCTTTTCCTCTGGCAGCGATCCTCGGACGCTTCAGGATTGCAGGCTAACCTTCTTCGGCTAACGTCAGCAACACCTCGCCTACGCCTTCGACGCCGTCCACGACTATGTCGGCCTCGGTGACGATCTCCGGCGGGCCCTCGTCGCTCCTCACGCCGACGCGTAGGATCTCCTCCAGCGTCCCTTCTTCGCGCAGCGTCGCGAGCTCGCGGAAGGCGTCGAGGTCGGTGGTGTCGTCCCCGAGGAACATGGCCCTCTTCGGGCGGTACTCATCGACGAGGGCGCGGACGGCGGTGCCCTTGTCGGCCCGAATGGGGGGACGGGCCTCCACCACGCCCCTGCCGACCGTGATCCTCAACCCCAGCCGCTCCCCTTCGGCCTTCACGAACTCGACGCACCGCTCGCCGATCTCCGGCGGGACGTTCCGGTAGTGGATGCTCGCCGTGATGCCTTTCTCCTCGACGAAGGCCCCCAGCGGGGCCAGTTCCTCCTTCGCGCGAAGCTCCAGCTCCTGGACCCTCTCGAAGTACGGCAGGGCTTCCGGTATCACCTCGACTTCGCCGTCGCGCAGGATCTCGAACCCGTGGTTGCCGAAGTACACGACCTCGTCCAGCCCGATGAGGTCGAGCGCGTCTTTGGTCTTTCTTCCGCTGATGCCCGCCACCAGGAGGTACTTCCTGCTCAACTCCCGCAGGAACCCGCGAAGCTCCTCCGGCACCTCGGACAGATCCGGCGTGGGAACGATGGGGGCGAGCGTGCCGTCTATGTCGGTGAGGATCGCCACCGAACCCGGGTCTTCTCTCCAGGTCTCGAGTTGCTTCCAGGCCGCGGCATTGTCCATGGCCGCAGCATAGCCGTCCCGACCGGCCTGGTCCAGCCTCAAAGCGATTTGCTGACGCTTCGGCAAGCCGCGCCGTGGGCCGCCATCAGCAAAACCAAAGAGAGCTGAAAGCGGTTGCGAGAAGGCTCAGCCTCGTCGCAAACTTCTCTAACAGCGCGGTAGTACGCCCTCCTGCATCAGATAGCCTTGCAGGTCGAGCGGGCTCTCCCGGACGCGCCGCGCGTTTTCCGCGCCGACGTAACGGTAGTGCCACGGCTCCCAGTGGTACCCCGTCTTGGTTTCCCCTCCCGGCGGATATGACAGGACGAAGCCGTGCTCGTAGGCGTGGTCCTGGAGCCATCGGGAGGCGGTCGTCCGCCCGAAGCGCCGCCGCACCTCGTAGCCGACGGCGGCGTTGGTGAAGTCCACGGCGGTCCCGAGCTGGTGCTGGCTGTGCCCCGGCGGGGCGCTGGTCTTGTCCGCGTCCTTGCCGTAGATGCTGACGAGCCTGGCGTACGAGGCGCGTTGGTCGGCGTAGGATCTGTAGGCCGAGGTCACCGTCAACTCTTCGCCAGCGGCCGCGGCGGATGCCACGAGACGTTCGAGGTTCCCCGCCGCCTCGCCCCGCAGCAGCGCGTCCCCGCCGAGAATCGGGACCCCGAGACCCCGTAGGGAGACGAGATCGTCCGGCGCGTAGTCCGCGGGCAGGGCGTGCGTCCGGTCGACCAGGACCCTGGGGTCGTTGCATCTGTCAACGTTCTCGCCATCGAAACTCGACGTCGCCTCGGGCGCCTGCGGCAGGGAGATCGCCTGCGTCTCGGGCCTCGCTACGGGGGAGATGGTCACGGAGTCCACCTGCTGGAACAGAGCCCACAGGGTCGGTACCGAGAGCAGGACCA
>JALZNL010000176.1 GCA_030857715.1 Actinomycetota bacterium
GTGATGATGGCCGTGCTCGCTATGGCGGGCGGGGCGGCCCTGGCGGTGACCATAGACGGCACCAGGGGGTCGACAGGATCAGGGGAACCAACGCACCCGATCACCTGAACGGCGGGGCCGGCAAGGGCTCCATCTACACCGGTCCGAAGACCAATCCGCCAGGGACGTCGTCGATGTCGGTGCCGGCGACGACGTGGTCCAGCCTTCAACCGTCCAGCCTCCAGGGACGTGATCCACTACGGCTCCGACTTCGATAGGTTCACGGCGGACTCCCGCGACGTCCTGGACGGCTGCAACCGGGCCTGACCCTGTCAGAGCTCCAGGCTCGAGGTCCTCGTCTCCCCGCCTTCGTACTTCGCCGACTGGAGGGTACGCCAGGAGAACTTGGCGAGGGCCTCGTCGGTTGGCGGGGGGAGGTCGGGGTCGTTGGCCAGGAGCGCGGCCCGCGCCGTTTCGGTGGCGGCGTCCAGGGCTGCGTTGATCTCGAACGCCCGCGCGGCCTGGTACTTTACCTGCACGACGTGCCCCGGCCCATCGCCGACGGAGTAGCGCAGCTCGTACTCCTCGGTGCGGCTCTCCTGGTCCCCGACGCGCCGCGCGGCGCAGGTCAACTCCGGCATGGGCCTATCCTACCATCGGGCCCGTCCCCCGGCCGAGCGCGCGTTGGGGTAGACTAGGCGCCGGAGGGCCGGTGAACCACTTTTTCGAGACAGGCAAGAAGGCCACTAAGAGGCGCAGGCCAGGCCTCCTCTTGCGCGGGCTGCGGATATCGTTCAACCTCTTCCTCGTCCTGGGCCTCTGTGGGGCCTTCGGGGTGGCAGGGCTCTACCTGTCCGTGGTCGAGCGCCACGGGGCCAGCCTCTCCCGGACGTACCCGCGGCTCATGCAGGACTCCTACGTCTACGACGCCAGGGGGGAGATGATCGGCGCGTTCCGGGCAGAGGAGAGCCGGCAGACCGTCGGCCTCGACGGCATGGGCGAGCACCTGCCCTCCGCGATCGTGGCGGTCGAGGACCGCCGCTTCTACGAACACTTCGGGGTGGACTTCGAGGGGCTCGGACGGGCGGCGTGGACGGACTTGCGGGCCTGGGAGGTGCAGGAAGGCGGCTCGACCATCAGCGAGCAGCTCATGAAGAACCTGTTCGTGGACGAGGACGCGCGGCTCGACGTCTCTTTCTGGCGGCGGTTCGTGCAATCCTCGCTCGCCTTCTCCTACGAGCGCCGCCATACCAAGGAGGAGATCCTGACCGCCTACCTGAACACCGTGTACTACGGCGACGGCGCCTACGGCGCGGAGAGGGCCGCCCAGCGCTACTTCGGCAAGAGCGTGGAAGATGCCACCCTCTCCGAAGCCGCCGCCCTCGCCGGGTTCCTCCACGCGCCGTCCACCTACACGACCTGGGAGGGCGAGCCGCTCGCCGAGGAGGCCACCACCCGCCGCGACCGGGTGCTGGGTTTGATGCGGGAGCAGGGCATGATCTCCGCCCCCGAGTACACCGAAGCCGTCGAATCGACGCTCGAGTTCGCCCAGGACCCGCCCCCCGAGGACCCGGACTTTGCCCCCTTCCTCGAAAAAGTACGCCGGGAACTCGAAGAGAAGGTCGGCCCCGAGGCCGTGCGACTCGGCGGGCTCCGCGTCTACACCACCCTCGACCCCGACCTACAGAAGGCCACCGTGGAGGAGTCCGAGGAGGTCCTGGCCGAGGAAGAAGATCCCTCCGCCGCGGTGGTTACCGTGGAGCCCCAGAGCGGCGCGATCAGGGCGCTTGCCGGCAAGGAGGGGGATTTCAACCTGGCGTTGCACGCCCGCCGCCAGCCGGGCAGCTCCTTCAAGCCTTTCGTGCTCGCCGCCGCCCTGAAGAAAGACATCTCCCCGGAGACCACCTACCTCTCCCAGGAACTCAACTTCAGCTTCCAGGACGAGTACTACGCCATAGAGAACTACGATTCGGTAGAGCGGGGCGAGATCTCGATCTCCGAGGCGATGGCCGAGTCGGACAACACCGTCTTCGTCAAACTCGCCGCCGACGTCGGCCTCGAAGAGGTGGCGCGCACGGCCCGCGAGCTCGGCATAAGCACGCCCGTCGAGGCCTACCCCTCCACGGCCATAGGCGGTCTCGGCGTCGGCGTGAGCCCCCTGGACATGGCCTCCGCCTACTCCACCTTCGCCGGCGGCGGCGTCTACCGCGAGCCGTACTCCATCGAGGGCGTGGAGCGGGCGGACTACGGCCGGAATGAGACCACGTTCAGGCAGCGGACCGCAGGGAGGCGCGTGCTGACGAGCAACCAGGCCGCGATCGCGACGCGCGTCCTTCGTGGCGTGGTGGAGGACGGCACGGCGAGCATGTACCACGACCTCGACGCGGAGATCGGACGCCCCTCCGCCGGCAAGACCGGCACCACCGACGACTTCGTGGACGCCTGGTACGTCGGCTACACCCCGCGCCTGTGCACCTCCGTCTGGGTCGGCTACCCCGAGGGCCGACGCTCCATGGTCGGCGTCCACGGCCTCGAAGAGCCGAACGGGGAGCGGCTGCCCATGGACATCTGGTCCTCCTACATGGCCCGGGCCACCGAAGGGGACATCTCTCTCGAGTTCCCCGAGGCCGACACGGCCGACCTGACCGTCTCCTACGGCGGCTGATCGGCCCGCACCAACCGAAAGGAGCAGCATGACGAGCGGCAACATCCGGATGGGGCCCGACCCCGACGCGGTACTAGAGGCGCTCAAGAAGGCCTTGCGAGACGACCCGACCCTTCGCAACCGGCCCGAAGAGGAGCTCGCTGCCGAGCTTGCGCGCAAGGAATACCTGGAGCAGGAGCCCGACCCCGTGCTCGTGGCCGAGATGCTTGGCACCCTGGACGGACCCGGCGAGGAGACCGAGGAGGCCAGCCCGACGTAGGGTTTTCAACGTCGGTCCGCGGGCGAGACCGCGTGCATTACAATGGCCCCCGTATGGACCTGGACAGGCTCTACGGGGGATCCTTTATAGATTGGGAGGCGGTCTCCGCGTCCTGGAACAAGCGCACCGTTTCCTCGCGCCTCCTCCTCTTCGCCGCCCGGCGTTACGCGGAGGCGGGGTCCTCCCCCGACGAGGGCCGGGCGGAGACCCTCGCCCCGGTCTCCCTCCCGGACGACATAAAGCGCGCCTACGCCGCCCACCCGCCGGCTGAGGGGGAGACGGCCCGCCTGTGGGGCTCTTTCCTGGACGCTGCCGTCGCCGCGGAACTGGAGATGGTCACCTACGGCGAGCGTCCCCCGCTCCTGCACGAGCTCCGGGCCGGGCTCTCGCAGGCCGCGGAGGAGGCCGGCACCCGAACGGAGCGGGGCCGGTGGTTTATGGCCCGCCACGACGCGCTCCCCGGAACAGACCTTCCCGACTCCCCGGATTATCTGCCGATCTAGCACGCTGGCGCGACCGGCCGGTGGTGCAATACAATCCGGCACAGGGAGCGCCGCGTGGGGCGGGCTCACGAGGGAGAGGAAAACTCTATGGAATCCATACCCAGCGCGAGCTACAGCTTCACGCTGCGGGTCGAGTTCCCGCACCGGGCAGGGTCACTAGGCAAGATCCTGACGATCATCGGGGAGGCCGACGGAATGGTCGGGGCGGTGGACATCGTCCGGATGCGGGAGGACAAGACCATCCGCGACATCACCGTCAACGCCCGCGACTCGGAGCACGGCCAGAGCGTGGTCGAGGCCGTCGAGGAGTTGCCGGAGGTCCAGGTCGTCAACGTCTCCGACAGGACCTTCCTGATGCACATCGGGGGCAAGA
Source organism: Actinomycetota bacterium (assembly GCA_030857715.1). Next base: position 3,780 of record JALZNL010000176.1, read on the forward strand.
TCGAAGTGCGTTCGAAGCTCCAGATCCGCACCCGCGACGACCTCTCCATGGTCTACACGCCAGGCGTAGCCCGCGTCTGCCGCGCCATCCACGAAGACCCGGAGCGCGCCTTCAACCTGACCATCAAGCGCAATACGGTCGCGGTGGTCTCAGACGGGACCGCGGTGCTCGGGCTCGGGGACATAGGCCCGAGGGCGGCGATGCCCGTCATGGAGGGCAAGGCCGCGCTCTTCAAGCAGTTCGCGAACGTGGACGCCTTCCCCATCTGCCTGGACACCAAAGACACCGAAGAGATAATCCAGTCGGTCAAGAACCTGGCTCCCGGCTTCGGCGGGATCAACCTGGAGGACATCTCGGCGCCGCGGTGCTTCGAGATCGAGGAGCGGCTCAAGAAGGAGCTGGACATCCCCGTCTTCCACGACGACCAGCACGGCACGGCGGTCGTGGTCCTCGCGGCGCTCATCAACTCCCTCAAGATCACCGGCAAGACGTTCGGGGACCTGCGGGTGGTGGTCAACGGCGTCGGCGCCTCGGGGGTGGCGTGCGCCAAGATCATCATGGCCGCCGGCGCCACGAACGTCGTCGGTTGCGACTCGAAGGGCATCGTCCACGAGGGCCGCGAGGACCTGAACCCCGCCAAGCGCTGGTTCGCCGAGAACACCAACCCCGAAGGCCGCACCGGCGACCTCGCCGATGCCGTCCGGGGCGCCGACCTGTTCCTCGGTCTCTCCGCCCCGGACGTGCTGACGGTCGAGGACCTCAAGACCATGAACGAGGACCCCATAATCTTCGCCATGGCCAACCCCGACCCCGAGATACGCCCCGAGGTCGCGATGGGTCACGCCAGGATCATCGCCACCGGCCGCAGCGACTACCCGAACCAGATCAACAACGTCCTCTGCTTCCCCGGCATCTTCCGCGGCGCCCTCGACGTCCGCGCCCGCGAGATCGACGAGGGTATGAAGCTCGCCGCCGCCAACGCCATGGCCGACGTCATCCCCGAGGAAGACCTCTCCGAGGACTACATACTCCCCTCCGTCTTCGACGAACGCGTCGCCCCGGCCGTGGCCGAAGCCGTCTCCGAGAAGGCGAAGGAGACAGGTATGGCCCGCCGCATCCAGGACCGGGCCGAGACGGGAATCTCGACGACGACGTTCTAGCCGCCGGCCAAGGGCCGGCGGCAGGTTTTGAGGCATTAGGCTCAAGGTGCCAGGTGTTTTAGCGCTCCCGTTTGGTGCGCGCCACGTCGGGTCGGGTGGTCCGACCGGGGTAGCGCCGGAGAACCTACCTTCTACCTGATGCCTCAAAGCCTCGAACCTCAAAACCTTCACTGGACTTCTCCCCGGCCCGGCTTAGAATCTCCATGTGACCGCTTTCCGCCAGATCTTTGTCTGCGCAACCCCGGGGGAGGGCCGCTGCGGCGAGAAGGGTGGGAACGAGCTTCTTGAGGTTTTTAGGGACGAGGTCGAGCGTTGCGGGATCTCATCTTCCGTGGTCCTGCGGAACGCCTGCACCCGCCGCCACGAGGAAGGCCCGGTCGTCTTCGTCTTTCCCGACGATGTCTGGTACACGCGGGTAACCACCCAAGACGTCCCCCGGATCGTCGAAAGGCACCTCTCCACCGCAAAAACAAAATCCTGACCACGCTCCTCATCAAATCCCTCGACCGAAGAACCCAGCCCCCCGCAACAAAACGAAAACCCAAAACCTCAGAACCTAGAGCCTCAAAACCCCATCTTCAGCTTCCGTCGTCCGGCTCTCGCTTCTCGCTTTGGAACCCCAGTCGTCCGAGGGTGCGTTCCATGGCCCAGTCGGCGCCGGTGAGGAGCCTGTCGCGCCGGCTCTTGATGTAGTAGAGGAAGACGCTGCGGTAGAGGGCCTGGGCGGCCGGGCCGCGCAGCTTGAGGCCGACGGCGTCGGCCACGGCGCTCTCGGGGCCGAGGCTCACGACGTAGCCCCGGTCGAAGAAGCGGAAGGGTGGCCGTCCCCGGCGGCTGCCGGCGCCCCGCAGCCGCCGCTTGAGGTCGCGGGCGGCCCACGGG
>JALZNL010000177.1 GCA_030857715.1 Actinomycetota bacterium
CTGTTCGTCCTAGTCCACACCGACGAGGGACTCACAGGCCTTGGCGAGACCTTCTTCGGTGCCCGGGCGGTCGAGGCCTATGTACACGAGACGATCGCGCCCCATTTGCTGGGGAAGGACCCCCTGCGGATCGACTGGCACGCCGACCAGCTCTACGGCTACCTCGGCTACCAGAGCAGCGGGGCCGAGACGAGGGGCAACTCGGCGGTGGACATCGCGCTCTGGGACATCTTCGGCAAGGCGACGGGGCAGCCCCTCTACCAGCTTCTTGGAGGCAGGAGCCGGGAGAAGATAAGGACCTACAACACGTGCGCGGGCTACCGCTACGTGCGCGAGACGCCCCGCCAGGAGGTGGGCAACTGGGGGCTGCCCGAGGAAGCCGCCGAGGCAACCGAGGGACCCTACGAGGACCTCGACGCTTTCTTGCACCGCGCCGATGAGCTCGCCGAGAACCTCCTCTCGCAAGGGATCACGGGTATGAAAATCTGGCCGTTCGATCCCTACGCCGAGACCTCGGGCGGCCACTACATCTCTAATGCGGACCTTCAGAAGGGTCTCGAACCGTTCCGCAAGATACGCGAGGCGGTGGGTTCTGAGATGGACGTGATGGTCGAGTTCCACTCCCTGTGGGACCTCCCGACCGCAAAGAGGATCGCGCTCGCCCTCGAGGAGTTCGAGCCTTACTGGTTCGAGGATCCCATAAAAGCAGACGACCTCGACGCCCTTGCCGAGTTCGCTTCTTCCACTCACGTTCCTGTAACGGCGAGCGAGACGCTCTCGGGCCGTCCCGCCTTCCGGCAGCTCATGGAAAAAGGGGCCGCAGGGATCGTGATGCTCGACCTCAGCTGGTGTGGCGGCGTCGGCGAGGCAAAGAAGATCGCCACGATGGCCGAGGCCCACCACCTGCCCGTGGCACCCCACGACTGCACCGGCCCCGTGGTGTTGACCGCCTCGACCCACCTCTCCGTCAACCTGCCCAACGCCCTGATCCAGGAGTCGGTCCGCGCTTATTACACCGGCTGGTACAAGGAACTCGTCACTGATCTGCCGCCGGTTTCAGACGGCCACATCTCCCCACCGGAGGGCCCCGGCCTTGGTATCGAGCTTTTGCCCGAACTCTACGAACGCCCCGACGCCCACTTACTCACCAGCAAGCTTGAAGCCTTGTAAGAGGCGTCATGGGAGAACTCAGATAGGCGATAGCGCGCGGCGACAAGAGAAGGGAGAAGATCCGATGGAGACGGTCCTAGACATCGGCGCGGCCAAGGTGTTCTACGACGGGCTGCTCACCGAACCCCGTCTTGACCACCCGGAGGGACTCGCCGTGCACCGGGACGGGAGCATCTGGTGCGGGGGCGAGCGCGGCCAAATTTACCGCATAGAGCCCGACGGAAGCTCCATGGAACAGGTCGCTTCGACCGGTGGTTTTTCTCAGGGCATGGCCTTCGACGCCGAAGACAACCTCTACATCTGCGACCTCAAGCACGCAGCGGTTATGAGGCTGGGCACGAGGAGCGGCGCCCTCGAGAAATTCGCCGACGGCGCCGGCGGACGCGGCATAAAGATCTCCAACTACCCTGCCTTCGACGCCCAAGGGCGTCTGTACGTCTCCGACAGCCACGCCTTCAAGGAGTCTGGACCAGGGATCCTTCGTTTCGAGCCCGACGGTACGGGCGAGCTCTGGTACGACGAGTCGATAAATTTCGCCAACGGCCTCGCCCTCTCCGCCGATGGCGGTTACCTTTATGTGGCCGAGACCTTCGGCAACGCCGTCTTCCGCATCTCCATAAGGGACGACGGCTCCGCGGGCATGCGTAAGGAGGTCGCCTCCCTCCCCGGCGTGCTACCGGACGGGCTGGCTTTCGATACAGAGGGCAACCTGTACGTCGCTTGCTATGAGCCGAGCCAGGTGCTCCGCGTGGCCCCCGATGGAACGGTCGCGCGCCTCATAGGGGATGAGGAGGCTCACCTTTTCTGCCACCCGACGAACCTCGCCTTCCGGGATGGTACGCTCTTCACCACCAACCTGGGGCGCTGGCACATAACGGCCATAGATACGGCGGTGGAAGGCCTACCGCTCTACGGCGGCTACGGTGTTGGATGAGCCCGGCAGGCACCACACTGCAGCAGACGAAGGGAGCTTTGCATGCCTCTGCTAGAGGGAAAGGTCAGCCTGGTAACCGGCGCCGGCAACGGCATAGGTAGGGGCATCGCCCTCCGGTTTGCCGAGGAAGGCGCAGCGGTTGGCGTGATGGATCTGGACTCGGAGTCGTGTGAACGCGTAGCCGAGGAGATCGAGCAGGACGGGGGGAAGGCCCTGGCTCTCGCCGCCGACGTAGCCCGCGCCGACGAGGTCGTGTCTGCGGTTCGCACCCTAGCCGACACATTCGGACCGCCCGCGGTGTTGGCCCACAATGCCGCGGTTATGCCAACTGGCACGCTGGACCAGACCTCGGAAGAAGATTGGGAGCGCGTGTTCGACGTCAACGCGAAGGGGGCCTACCTGACCAGCCGAGAGGTAATACCGCTCATGCGTCGCGCTGGCGGCGGGTCGATCATCCTGATGGCCTCCGTCACGGGCGTGAACGGCTTGCCTGGCTTGGCCGCGTACTCGGCCACCAAGGGCGCGCTCATCTCTCTCGCCCGAGCCATGGCCATCGACTATGCGCGCGAAGGGATCAGGGTCAATAGCGTCTCGCCAGGTACCATTGACTCACCTATGCTGCACGACTTCGTCAACGCCCAGGAAAATCCTGAAAAGACCAGGGAAGCTTTCGACGAGATGCATCCCGTGGGGCGAGTTGGCACCATCAGGGAGGTGGCGAACGCCTTCGTATTTCTTGCCTCCGATCAATCGAGCTTCGTCACAGGCGCTAACTACACCGTTGATGGCGGGCTAAGCGTTAAGGGCGAACAGCCGCAACTCTAGTGAGGATAACTATTAGCAGTTGTTGGCCACCGTAGCAACTCGTGTTCCTCTGCCCTATACCCCTCGTCACTTCCATCGGCAGCCGTCCTCCTCGGACGCCAGTGACACCTCACGGGAGACCAGCAGGTTCGGGCGTCGGGAGAGCTACTCTGCAGCAGATCCTTCGCGTCGTAGGGCCGCTCGGTCATCTCGACGAGCTCCCCCGAAGCGCGGGTCGCCTTCGAAGGCCCGCAACTCTTCGACCTCGTTTCCCACACTCACTCCCCTAGCAGGCTCCCATCGCGCGGGCCCCCGAAGCCCGGCGCCGTGGCTCCGCCCCAGTTTGCACCCGGCCCGAACGCCGGCAAACTCCGGGCCTCCAGGATATCCAGGAGCGCGGCCGCGAGTCCCCTCGGGTCAACGCACGGCCACCGACCGAGGAGAGTCAGGCAGCCGAAAGCGATAAGGTTGAACCGTCAAGGGGTCGCAGCGACGACGGGATCCCTTGACGGGATCGCTCCCTCGGTCGGTGGCCGTCGAGGGGCCGTCCAAAGCCCCGTGAACTACATCCAAGCCGCGGCTGCGCCAGCCACATGCCTTCCTCCCTACATGCGAAACCCTGCGACCGTCAAAACCGCATCTTGGGCAGTTCAGAGAGGCGTCCGCGTCCGAGTTCCGGCGTTCGGGGCCAAGGCCGCTGTCCCGCTGGTTCTGCATAGTGTTATGCTTCTCTCGGAAAAAGAGGGAAAGGAGCGTGTTTTGGACCGCGAAGATCGTGCCCGCGGGCTGGTCGAGGATTTCCGTAGGGGTTACCTGACGCGAAGGGGGTTCCTGGCCAAGGCCGCGGCGCTCGGGCTGACGGCCGCGGGCGCCGCCGGGTTGCTCGCCGCGCCCAGGGTCCAGAGGAGCGCAACCGCGCAGGACTCCCCGGAGGTTACGCCGCAGAAGTGGGAGAAGGGCAAGGGCTGGGGTTGGGTCTGGGGCGACGACGACCAGCTCGGCAACCTCAACGAGCTCGGTCCGGAGCTGACGAAGAAGGCGCTCTCGCTGGTAAAGGAGGGCAAGGCCTACGACCTGGGCCTCACGTACAAGCGCAGCAGCTACAAGTTCGCCGGGCACAACCCGGGTGAGATCATCTCCTTCCGTACGCCAACCGGGATGCTCAACCAGAAGGACCTGGACTTCGTGCGCAGCGAGGAGGACAACTCGCTGAACACCACCTTCACGAGCAACGCACTGTTCATCAGCGACAACGTCGCCACGCAGATCGACGCTTTGGGCCACATCTACGAGGGCGACCCGCCGCACACCTACAACGGCTACCGCTACGAGGACATCCAGAGCGACTGGGGCCTGCTGAAGCTGGGCGCCGAGACCATCCCCCCGATAGTGGCGCCGGCCACCATGATCGACGTCGCCAAAAGCGCGGGCGAAGACCCGCTGCCGGAGAGCTACGCGATAGGGCCAGACCGGCTCCAGAAGGCACTCGACGAGCAGGGCGTGGACGTAGACCCCTTGGACGTCGTGCTCGTGCGCACCGGGACGGCGGGCGTGTGGATGGAAGGCAACGGCGTAGGCGCGAACGAAGAGGAGATGGCCAAGGTCGATACGGCCGGGCTCACGGTCTCGGGGGCCAGGTGGCTCGTCGAAGAGAAGGGAGCACTCGCCGTCGGCACAGACACCTCTGGCGTCGAGGTACTCCCGCCCAAGGAGCAGCTCGACGACGGGACGAGCTTCAACCCGGTCCACGTGTACCTGCTCGTGCGCCAGGGCGTCCACATCCTCGAGTATCAGAACCAGGAGGGGCTTGCCGAAGACGAAGTCTACAAGTTCGCGTACGTGCTGGGGGTGAACAAGATCGAGGGCACGGCCGCCGGCACGGTGCTCCGCCCGATAGGGCTGGCTTGAGCTTCGGGCCACGGGTATCGGGCTTCAGCGGGCGTCGGGTGGCACGGTCATTGCGGCCCCGAGGCTAAGATGGTGCCCTCGAAGCTCGAGTGGCCCCGGGATGATCAGCGGGTCGACCGGGCTCGCGGGAACCTCAGCAGGCGCTACGGGGGGTAGAGGGATGAGCCTCTCTGTACGCGGGCTCGCCGCCCGACAACTGGCAGACTACCGGGCGCGTACGCCCGGGACCTTCTTCGCCGAAGAAGACCGGCCTCGCCTCACGCTGGACGACGCCTACGCCGTCCAGGCCGAGGTGGCCCGTTTGCGCGTCGCGGAGGGAGAATCGGTGGCCGGCTACAAGGTGGGCGCTACCGGCGAGGGCACCCGAAGGCAGTTCGGCATGGACGGCCCGGTCCGCGGCTTCCTGTACGACACGGAGCTTCACCCTTCCGGGGCTACGCTCTCCCACGCCTCCTACGCCAACCTCGCCATCGAGGGCGAGTTGGCCGTCCGGCTCGGGGACGACGCCGAGATCGTGCGCATCTTCCCGGTCATCGAGCTTCACAACTACGTCTTCCGATCCGGGCCCCCGACCCTTCAGGAGCTCGTCGCCAACAACGGCCTGCAAGCCGGCGTGGTGCTCCCTGACACAGACGGCACCGGGTGGAGCGGCGAGGAGTCCTTGGATGGGGTGCTACGGGTCGAGATCAACGGCAGGACGGTCGATGAAGGGCCCATGTCGGGCGTACCCGGCGGGCCGGCGGGGTCGGTGGGGTGGCTGAGGCGGCACCTGGAGGCGTACGGTCTAACCCTGCGCCCGCGGCAGCTCGTCCTGACGGGGACGCCGCTGGGCCTGTACCCCGTGCGGCCAGACGATACCGTGCGCGTTACGGCGGGGCGGTTGGGCACCGTCGAGGCGACGGTCGTCCCCTGAGCGCCGCCATCGGATGGGCAGCAAGAGGCGAATCCACGCGAGCCCCTCGGCTGGCCTCACAACGGCGGAAG
>JALZNL010000178.1 GCA_030857715.1 Actinomycetota bacterium
CGCTCTCCAACGTCGTCCACACCCAGACCGAGCACGCCCGCTACGGCGGCGTCGTCCCCGAGGTAGCCTCCCGCGCCCACCTGGAACGCATGGACGGGGTGATCGAGAAGGCCCTCGCCGACGCGGGCATCGGCCTCGACGACGTGACGGGCGTGGCCGTGACGGTGAGGCCTGGTCTTATAGGGGCCCTCCTCGTCGGCGTCTCGGCCGCGAAGGGGCTGGCCTACGCCCGCCGGCTGCCGCTGATCCCCGTGAACCACCTGGAGGGGCACGTCGCGGCGGCCTACCTGACGGAGCCGGACCTGGGGCCGCCGTTCGTCGCCCTGATCGCCTCGGGCGGCCACACCGCGCTCTATTCGGTGGACGCCGAAGGCATGCGCCTTCTCGGCGAGACTCTGGACGACGCGGCTGGCGAGGCTTTGGACAAGGGCGCCAGGATGCTCGGCCTCGGCTTCCCCGGAGGGCCGGAGATCTCGAAGGCCGCCGAACACGGCGACCCGACCCGCCACGACTTCCCCGTCGGCCTCAAGAACAGGGACAACCTGGACTTCAGCTTCTCCGGTCTGAAGACGAGCCTCCTCTACAAGCTGAAGGCGCTGGACGAAGAAGGAGCGCGTCGGGAACTCCCGCACCTGGCGGCCGCCTACGAGCGGGCCGTCGTGGAGGCGCTCTCCCGCAAGCTCCTGCGCGCCGCCGAGACATGCGAAGCGCGAACGGTCGTCGCCGCCGGGGGCGTCGCCGCCAACGGGCTTCTCCGCCGCGTCCTGGAAGAAGAGTGCGGGCGCCGCGGGCTCCGGCTCGTGGTCCCGCCGCCCGAGCTGTGCACGGACAACGCGGCCATGATCGGCGCCGCGGCCCCGCTCTCGGACGCCGTGCCTTTCCCGGACTATCTGAGCCTGAACGCCCAAAGCGTTTAAGGGGCCGCAGGCTGGATCGGAAACCGCCCCTACGGACCTGGAGATCTCGCATCCTTGACGGGTGGGGGGCGATCTGTGAGAGTGAAGCCCGTTTGCCAGAGGGTCGGGAAAGGGGGGTGGGTGCGTCGGTTCGGCTGGATGAGGCTCGCCTGCCTGTTCCTCGTCCTGACCGTGCTCGCGGCCCTCGTCCGCCTCGGCGATACCGGGGCCGAGGCCCGGTCGTTGGCGGCGCGGGTGCCGGACGCCATGTTCCTCGCGTCGGAGCAACCGGAGGACCCCGCCGTCCTGCGGTGGACGGAGGACCAGATCTCCTCCCTCGAAGACGCGCGCGGTGAGCCCCGGCCAACGGACGACCTCCTCCCGCCCGATAAACCTCCGCCTCCGGCGCGGCCGGCCCCGGACGAAGCGAAGCAGGAACAGCCCGCGAAGGAGAAGGCGCGGGCGATCCCCGTGGCTGAACCGCCGGTCTTCTACCGTCCGGCGGGCCCTGGTACGTCGGCGGATTCCGGACCTGTGTGCGGTGATCTGCGGGGTGCTCCGGAGGGGGGCAGGATCGTCTTCCCCCTGGAGCGGCGGTTCTTCTCCTCCTACGAGGACACCTGGGGGGCGCCGCGCACGCAGGGCGGCCACGAGGGCACGGACCTGATGACCCCGTCGGGCGTCCCCGAGTACGCCATAACGGACGGCACGGTCGTGCCGGTCACGGGCTCGGACGCCGACGGGTGGAACTCTTTAGGCGGCCACGCGGTCATGGTCCGGGCCGACTACTCCATAGGACCCGTAAAGGCCGGCGACCTCTTCTACTACGCCCACCTGGAGCGGGAGAGCCCGCTCCAGATCGGGACCAGGGTCAGCGCCGGGCAGGTCGTCGGCTACGCCGGCGACACGGGCCAGGGACCGCCCGGTACCAGCGGCCTCTTCCCGCCCCACCTCCACCTCGGCTGGTACGACGGGGCCGGCGACAGGGAGGAGGCGGACTCGGGCGCCATGAACCCGTACCCCCTCCTGGAGTGGGTCAGGGCGAACGGCGGCGCCGTCTCCGGCGACTCGGACGCCCGCTTCTGCGAGGCCCCGAGGACCGGCCCACCAAGCCCCTCCGCCCACGACGGCGCCTGGCCCACCCCCTCCAACCCCGGCCTGAGCCCGGACCTCGACACCAACTCCAGTGACCCGAAGCCGATCCGCGCTACCGGGGAGGACCGCGACGAGGACGCTCCTGCGAAGAAGCCGTCCAACCCCGACCGCCCGAGCCCCCCGAAGAGAGACCCCGACAGCAACCAGCCGAAACCTCCGAAAGCAGACCGCCCCCAGGCCCCGAAACCCGACCGCCCGGACACGGATCCCCAGAGACCGTCTCGCCCCGAATCCGGCGGCAATAAGCAGACTCAGGCGGACCCCGAACCACCGCAGAAAGACCCGCCTGAGTCGGGCCCGCCGACAGATGATCCGCGGGAACCGGATTCATCGGACGCTCAATACGATCCCTCTACCGGAGAGCCGAACGGCTCGATCCAGGAGCCTCCCCCGAAAGACGACCGGAGACCAGAATCGGAACGAGCCCAGCCGGATAGGCCCTCACAGCGGCTTGCGGAAGAATAGTGCGGTCTCAACCGGTCGATGCAACACGGTAGGGTTTTGAGGCATCAGGGGTGCAGTACGCAGCCTAGAGCCCGACATCGCAACCATGGGTTGGACTCAGAGAGCGGCATGTCCGCGGCATCCTCGCTCTACTACAACCCCCCAAAACCTAGAACCTGATGCCTGAAACCTTAGTGAAAGCCGCTGTCAGACCAGCAAAGATCCCCCAACCACCCGTAGGAGCGGGTTTCACACCCGCCCGGAAACCCGTCCCGGCATCGAATAAGACCACCGCTGATAGCCCAACGTCCGCGGTCTAACGCGGGCCGAGTACCCTCTCGCGGTCCTCGCCGGTCAGTACCGTGCTGCGGGCGCACTCCACGCAGGTCGCGTGCAGGTTGTTCGGGTGGTCCTTGAGGTACAGGAACGTCAGCTTCTTCGGGACCCTGTAGAGGATGTGCTCTGTCTGGTGGCCGCAGCGGACGCAGGGGCGTTGCTCTCGTCCTAGCTCCGTCGGGATCCTGCTGAGGCTCGGTATCCTGTCTGTTCGGAAGACGCCCACCGTTGAATTGTACCCCGCCCAGGAATATACTCTCGCCGCTGGCACTCGGAAGACGAGAGTGCCGAACGCGGGAAGAAAACTCGTGTCGCGTAGTCTAGCAGAGGAGGCATGCAGTGGCGCACAAAGAGCTAAGGTTCAATACCGAGGCGCGTCGGGCGCTTGAGGCGGGAGTCAACAAGCTCGCCGAGGCGGTCAAGATCACGCTCGGTCCCAAGGGCCAGTACGTGGTGCTGGACAAGAAGTTCGGCTCGCCGACGATCACCAACGACGGCGTAACGATAGCCAGGGAGATCGAGCTCGAGGACATCTTCGAGAACCAGGGCGCCCAGCTCGTCAAGGAAGTCGCGACCAAGACCAACGACGTCGCGGGCGACGGGACGACCACGGCGACGGTGCTCGCCCAGACCATCGTCCGTGAGGGCCTCAAGAACGTGGCCGCCGGCGCGAACCCGGTGATACTCCGGAGCGGCATCGACCAGGCCGTGACCGTGGCCGTCGAGGCCGTTCAGGCTCAGTCCCAGGAGATCTCGGGCCGCGATGAGATCTCGCGGGTCGGTGCCATTAGCGCCCGCTCCGACGAGATCGGCAACGTCATCGCCGACGCTATCGATAAGGTCGGCAAGGACGGCGTGGTGAACGTCGAGGAGGGCCAGACCTTCGGGATGGACCTCGAGTTCACCGAGGGGATGCAGTTCGACAAGGGCTACCTGAGTCCCTACTTCGTCACCGACCAGGAGAGGATGGAGGCCGTCCTCGACGACCCCTACATCCTGATCGCCAACCAGAAGATCGGCAACGTCCAGGACGTGCTCCCGATCCTCAACCAGGTCATGCAGTCCAACCGACCGCTCCTCATAGTCTCCGAGGACGTCGAGGGCGAGGCCCTCGCCACCCTGATCGTCAACAAGCTGCGCGGCACGTTCAACGCGGCCGCGGTCAAGGCCCCCGGCTTCGGTGATCGCAGGAAGAGGATGCTGGAAGACATCGCCATCCTCACCGGCGGCGAGGTCATCACCGAGGAGCTCGGCCTCAAGCTCGAGAACACCCAGCTCAACCAGCTCGGCAGCGCCCGCCGCGTGGTCATCACCAAGGACAACACCGTCATAGTCGACGGCGCGGGCGACGTGGAGGCCATCAAGGGCCGGATCAACCAGATCCGCTCCGAGATAGAGACCACCGACTCGGACTTCGACCGCGAGAAGCTCCAGGAGCGTCTGGCGAAGCTCGCCGGCGGCGTCGCCGTCATCAAGGTGGGTGCCGCTACCGAGACGGAGCTCAAGGAGCGCAAGCACCGCGTGGAAGATGCTCTTTCCGCGACCCGGGCCGCCCTGGAAGAGGGCATCGTTCCCGGTGGTGGCGTGGCGCTGCTCAAGGCGCAGATCCCCGTGGGAGACCTCGTGGACACGCTCGAGGGCGACGAGAGGACCGGTGCCCGCATCGTCTTCCGGGCGCTCGAGGAGCCGATCCGTCAGATTGCCGTCAACGCCGGCGCCGACGGCTCCATCGTCGTGGACAAGGTCCGCAACCAGGCCGATTCTCTCGGCTTCAACGCCCTGACCGGCGTGTACGAGGACCTGGTGAAGGCCGGCGTCATCGACCCCGCCATGGTCACCCGGAGCGCGTTGCAGAACGCTGCCTCCATCGGTTCGCTCATCGTCACCACCAACGTGGTCGTCGCAGAGCCCGAGGAGGCCGCGCCCGCCATGCCCGGCGGCGGCATGGGCGGCATGATGTAAGGTTCCCCCAACGGGAACTCTATCGGCGGCGTCCCTCCGGGGGCGCCGCCTTTTCGCTTGCCCCGAGTGTCGTGCGCCGGGCAAATCAACGGTAAGGCCGCCGGGATGCGGGAGCCGCCGTCGCCTGGCCGCCTTACGCCCTTGGTCGTCCGAAGCGCTAACGGTCAAGGTTGGCCGCCGTAACCATCAGAGTTTCGCCGGGGTCTCAGGGGGTATATAGTGGCGCTAGTTGGGCCGGGCATAGGACAGAGGGGAGGCAGAGATAGGCAGGGGACTCGGCGTCATGGTCGTTGTTCTAGTCGTTGTCCTGTTGATCGTGCTCGGTTTGCCGTTCATTATAGGATAGAGTTTCCGAAAGGGGAGGTGAGGAGATGCGGGGCGGGCTTATACCCATACTTGTGGTCGTTATTCTGGTGATCGTCGCCATACTGCTGCTACAGCAGCTTCTCTAACGCAGATCCGCGGCACAAAAGCTCGACAGATCTCCAGGGAGGTCATATGAACACCAACAGCATAATCACCATCGTCGTGGTGGTCATTCTCGTGATCGTGGTGCTGGCCCTTCTGGGCATAGTTTAAAACCAGCACCATAGCTTGACCGCCGCGCGGGTCGCGGTGTAGCATTAACTGGATTTGCAGCGGTCAGCGGAAAAGATAACAGCAGCCCACGGGGCGCGTTCCCCGTGGGCTTTATTGTGCCTGCTCGTAGAGAGCCGAAAGGAGCCCTGGTACACCGATGGACATTGAGATAGGGAGAGGGAAGACAGCCCGCCGGGCCTACGGGCTGGACGAGATCGCCATAGTGCCAAGCCGCCGGACCCGCGACCCGGAGGACATAGACATCTCCTGGTCCCTGGGAGATCTGCGCCTGGACCTGCCGTGCCTGGCCTCGGCGCTCGACGCGGCCGTGGACCCTGCCACGGCCGGCATGATCGGGGACCTCGGCGGCCTCGCCGTCCTGAAC
>JALZNL010000179.1 GCA_030857715.1 Actinomycetota bacterium
AGCGAGAGCAGCCCGCTCCCGAGGCCAAGCACCCCCTGCCATGCCGCGTCCGAGAAGTCGGCGCCCCCGATGAGACCAACGGCGAACGTCACCACACCCGTCACGGCGGCGATAAAGAGCCCCGCCTTGAGCAGCCGTTGCCGGGAATCGACCCTGACCACGGTGTAGATGGCGAAGCCTGAGGAGAGGAGCAGCGAGGTGGTGAGGAGAAAGTCGTTGCCGCTCATGATCCCGATGTTGACGGATGTCACGACGACCATGAGGAACATCAGCCTCGGCCCGAGGAGCATGGTCCCGATGACCGAGAGGCCCGCGAGGGGCGTCAGGTACTCGTTGAAGTTCAGCTCCGTGAAGAACCGGGCCAGCGCGGTGAACAGGATCGTCAGCGAGGCCGCCAGGGCTATCCGGATCGCGGTGTTCGTCTTGAGGATGCGGATCCCGAAGCGCTCCAGAAAATACCAGGCGATGCCGAGCTCTATGCCGACGACCATCGCCACCCCGAGCAGCACCGTCCAGGGGTTCGGGTTGGGGTCGAGCAGCAGGGCCTCTATCCGCCCCAGGTTGCCGCTCTGGATGATGCCTTCGGGCACGCTCCGCTCTATGGGCGGGCGGGACCCAACGCCGATCAGGGCCGTTAGCGAGACCCAGGTGACGACGGTGAGCACGACGTAGAGCCGCATGGTCGGGACGTCCTCGATCCAGGCCCGGAAACGCTCGGAGCGTGTCGGCGGCCGATGGAGGTCGTCTACGCGCGCCCCAAGAGGCGGGTTAGGTACGCTTCTCTTGAGCTTCATGGTCGCTCCCGCGCCCGCCTCTACGCCCCGTCGCCCTCTCCGGCCCCCTCGTAAGCGTCCACTATACGCATCACGAGGTCGCTACGCACTATGTCGTCGCGCTGCAGCCCGACAAAAGAGACGCCCTCGACCCCGGTTAGCGCCCTGCGGGCGTCGTCGAGTCCGCTGACCCTGCCCTTGGGCAAATCCACCTGCGTCCGGTCGCCGGTTACGACCATCTTCGACCCGAACCCGAGGCGCGTCAGGAACATCTTCATCTGCTGGGGGGTGGTGTTCTGGGCTTCGTCCAGGATGATGAACGCGTCGTTCAAGGTCCTTCCCCTCATGAAGGCCAGCGGCGCGATCTCGATTATACCCCGCTCCAGATGCCCCTGGAACTTCGCGGGGTCAACCATCTCGTAGAGCGCGTCGTAGAGCGGCCGGAAGTATGGGTCTACCTTCGCCATCATGTCCCCCGGCAGGAAGCCGAGCGACTCCCCCGCCTCGACCGCCGGCCTAGTCAGGATGATCCTCGACACCTCGCCCCGATTCAAAGCCTCGACCGCCAGAGCCACCGCGAGATACGTCTTCCCCGTCCCCGCAGGCCCGATGCCGAACACGACCTTGTGGTCCCGGATCGCGTCCGTGTAAGCCTTCTGGTTGCGGGTCTTCGGCGCCACCCGACGCCCCCGATGCGTCAGAATGACGTCCCCCAGCACCTCCCGGCCACCGCCACCGTCGGCCATCTTATACAGCCGCTCGGCAGTCTCCGGGGTCGGGTAATGCCCCTCTTCGGCGAGCCCAACGAGCCCGTCGAAGACGGCCTCGGCCCTCTCCACGGCCGCGTCGGCCCCGCGCAGCACGATCTCGTTCCCCCGCACGATTACCTCGCACCGTACGAGCTCCTCGACCCGCCGCAAGACCGAATCGCGCTCCCCAAAAACGTCGAGCATCCGTGTCGGCGGTATGACGATCTTGGCCTCTACCTGGCTGCTTGATGTGGTGTCCGTCGTAGCTCCTTTCGTGAAGGTTCGAAGTTCGAGATATTGATCCTCAAGTCACCGTAATCGGCGTCTCGAAGCGCGCGCGGATTGCCCCGAAAGCTCCCTGATCGCGCCCCAGATAGTTCCCAGCCCCTCGAAGCCTCGGACCTGAAACCTAGAACCTTCATTGCAACCTCTCCTTTACTAGCGCGGAGAGCTCCCGTCCCTCCGCGCGGCCTTCGGAGAGCTGCGTGGCCCGGCCCATGACCCGGCCCATGTCGCGCATGCCGGTGGCGCCGGTCTCTTCGATGGCGGTGTCCACGACACTCTCCAGTTCTTGTGGGGAGAGGGGTTGAGGTAGGTAAGCGCGGACCACGTCGGCCTCGGAGGCTTCGGAGGCGGCTTGCTCTTCTCGTCCGGCCTTGCGAAAGGCTTCGGCGGACTCTTCGCGCTGTTTTAGCTGGCGCCTGAGGATGGTCTGCTCTTCCTGTTCGTCTAGCGGCCTGCCGGCCTCTATCTGTCCGTTCTTCAGGGCGGCGCCTAGCATCCGCAGGGCGCCGAGGCGCGGTTTGTCCCGCTCCTTCATCGCCGTTTTCACGTCTTGCTGGATGTTCTCCGAAGCGCTCATGGCATACCCATCTTTCTGCCGCCGAGGACGTGGAGGTGGAGGTGGAAGATCTCCTGCCCGGCGTCGGGGCCGTTGTTGATCCTGACCGCGTAACCGCTCTCGCCCACCCCGAGCTTCCCCGCAACCTCGCTCGACACCTCGAGCAACCTCTTCGCGACCCGATCAGGCAACTCCGCCAGGGCCTCCAGGTTTGGCACGTGTTGCCGCGGGATTACGAGGACGTGCTCCGGCGCCTGGCCGTTTATGTCCTTGAAGGCCACGACCTCTTCTTCCTCGTGCACCATCTCGGCCTCGATCTCTCCGGCGGCTATCTTGCAGAAGATGCAGTCCTGCTCCACGATCACACCCCTCCCTCGACCCTGACTCGTCTCTCCAACGCAGCCCGCGCCCGCGCCACGGCCACCACCCCGGCCGTCTCGCTCCTGAGCCGGTAAGGCCCGAGCCCGGCAACCAAGAACCCGGCCTCCCGGGCCCCCTCCAACTCCCCGTCGCTCCATCCACCTTCGGGACCCACGAAGAGACAGACGCCGGTACTCACCGCTTCTTCGACGTCGCCCACGCTGGGGGCGTTGTGCAGCAGCACACCGGCCTCTCCGGCCTCGTTTAGAGCCGCCCCGAAAGTCATGGGCTCGGACACTTCCGGCACACGAAGGCGGAGGGATTGGCGCGCCGCGGCCTCGGCCACCCGGCGCCACCGGTCCACCTTGCCCTCCCGCGGGTTCACTTCCCCGTGCTCCGTGAGCAGCGGTACTATCCTCGTCGCCCCCGCCTCGGTCGCCTTCTCCACCACGAGATCCATCCTCCCGCCCTTGGGAACCGCCTGGTAGAGCGTCACCGTTACCTCCTCGAAGCCCGCGTCGAGCCCCTCGACGACGGTAACGGCCCGCCCATCGCCGACGTGCGCGAGAGAGAGGCCGCCCCCGGCATCGACGACCTCGACCAGGTCTCCCGGACGCGCCCTCAAGACCTTGAAGACGTGCCGCGCCTCGTTCTCCGGCAGCGTGAGGGTTCCGCCGACCTCAGGCACGGTCTGCACGAAAAGGCGCGTTTTTGCGGTACGCGTATCGTCCCCCTACCTGAAGACGCCCCTGAGGCGGTCGAAGAACGAGCCGCCCCCGCCGTTGTAGGTCTCCTCGCCGCTGACCTCGTCGAACCTCTCCAGGAGTTCGCGCTGCTCCCCAGTGAGCCGCGTCGGCACCATGACGTCCACGACAACCTTGAGATCCCCCCTGCCCCTGCCCCGGATGCGCGGCATGCCCTCGCCCCGCAGCTTCAACGTGGCCCCCGGCTGCGTCCCGGCCTCTATCCTCACCGGTGACGGCCCGTCCAGGGTCGGGACGTCTACCTCCGTGCCGAGGGCCGCGCCAACGAAGCTGACCTTGAGACGGTGGATCAAATCCTCCCCATCCCGCACGAGCTCGGGGTCTTCCGTGACGTTGATCCTTACGTACAGGTCTCCGGGAGCCCCACCGGGCTCGCCGGCGTGCCCGGCCCCTGAGACGCGCAGGCTCATCCCGGTCTCGACGCCCTGGGGTATCCGCAGCCGCCGGGTCTGCAGGTCGGAGACGCGCCCCCCTCCCCGGCAACTCTCGCAGGTTACGTCGATGATCCTGCCCCGTCCGCCGCACGCCGAGCACGCCTGCGTGCTCACCATCTGACCGAGCATGCTCTGGCGCACGGTCCGCACCGCCCCGGCTCCGCCGCACGTCCCGCACGTGTGCGACTCGGTCCCGCCCACGCCGTCGCAGACCTCGCAGTTCTTGACGATCTGTACGTTCACTTCACGGTCAGCCCCGTAGGCGGCCTCGCGGAGGGAGACCTCGACCTCGACCTCGGCGTCGGCGCCGCGGCTGGGGGCCCGGGCGGTCTGTCCGCCGAAGAAAGAGCCGCCGAAGCTGTCGCCGAAGAAGGTCTCGAAGATGTCCTGGAAGCCACCGAACTGGTCCCCGCCAGGATAGCCGCCGGGGTAACCGTTGGCGCTGCCGCGCGGGACCTGGTGGCCGTAGGTATCGTAGGCGCGGCGGGCCTCGGCGTTCGAGAGTACCTCGTAGGCCTCGGTGAGCTCCTTGAAGCGTTCTTCGGCGCCGTGGTCTTCCGGGTTGGCGTCAGGGTGGTGGGAGCGGGCCAGGCGGCGGTAGGCCTTCTTGACCTCCGTATCGGAGGCCTCGCGGGACAGGCCCAGGACCTCGTAATAGTCGCGCTTCGTCGCCAAGCCTAAAAGCCGTCGCTCAGACGAAGGGTCAGGGTCTCGGCGGCGGAGCGGACCGTGGCGATGGCCGAATCGTAGTCCATCCTTTTGGGCCCGATCAGGCTGACCACCCCGTAGGAGCGCTCCTGCTGCCCGTAGGCCGCCGCCACGAAGCTGGTACCTACGAGGTTGTACACCGCGTTCTCCGCGCCTATGGAGACTACGACGCCGCTGCTCGAGACCGAGCGGCGCAGGGCGTCGCCCATCAGGCCCAGCAGCCAGCGCCGGCGCTCGAAGATCTCGACGACGGCCGCCAGGCTCGCCGGGTCCATCTCGTCCAGCCGGGCAAGGAGCGTGGAAGCGCCCCGCACGAACACGCCCCGCTCCGTCACCCGTCCGAGTCCTTCCACGGCCTCGAGCACCGCGTCCACGACGAGCGGGTTGTGGTCCGAGAGGGCCTTGCGGGCTGCCTTGGCGAGTTCGAGGTCGCTCCCGACGGGGCGGCCCCCGATCCAGCCATTCAGCGCCGTGAACATCTCCCGCAGCTCGCCCTCCTCGACCGGCGCCGGGAGCACGAGCGTCGTGCTGGACGACGACCCGCTGCCCATCGAGACGACGAGCAAAAGGGCGCCGCCAGGAAGCGCCACGTAGTCAGCCCGCGAGAGCGAGTCGCCGAAGGCGCTCGGCCCCGCGACAACGGCCAACAGGCGCGTCACCTCGCTCATGTCCTCGGAGACGCCGCGAAGAAGCTCGTCCAGGTTACCGAAGCCCCGCGGGGCGGCAAAAGAGACCGCTTCGCCCGGGTCCGCGGACATCAGGGCGTCCACATAGTAGCGGTAGCCCGCGTCCGTCGGGAGGCGCCCGGCGGAGGTGTGTGGGTGGGTCAGGAGGCCCTCGGACTCAAGGTAGGCCAGTTCGGACCTGATTGTGGAACTGCTCGCTTCCACCTCGTCGGCGAGGGCATGGCTGCCCACGGGAAGGCCCGTGGAGATGTAGAGCTCCAGGGTCTTGAGCAGGATCTCTCTCTGCCGGTCGGAGATTTCGGGATGCCTCATAACGCCAGAAATTTTAACACGGGCGCGGGCTCGTCCCAGCCGAGGCTTTAAGGTTTTGAGATCGCCTCCTGCGGAGGCTTCTAGGTTTTAAGAGGTTCGGATGCGGGACCCCGTACCGAATCTGT
>JALZNL010000180.1 GCA_030857715.1 Actinomycetota bacterium
CGGTATTCGCGTCAGTGTCTTATCTCGGTTTGGTGTAACAGCGAAGATCATAAGTATTGACCACCTCGTCCGAGGGTCTCTCGGGCTGGCGACCAACATCCATCCGGGAAGTCTTTCCTGAAACCTGAAACCTGTAGCCTGTAGCCCGGATTGTGGAAGGATCTATTCTTCCGCAAGCCGCTGTAACGGTGGTTTGTTGATTTCGGAAGAAGGATCCGATTGCGATCTGGGAGAGTCCGATATGTGGTCAAATTACAGCGCACTTACGGCGATCGAGCAAGCGTATTTCGAGCGATCCTAGCCCACGTATCCCGTCCCAACAAACTACCGGTAAGTCCGGAGATGAGCCGGAGGCAGCGCAGGCGGAGGGACAGTCTCGGAAGGCCTCCTGGTCCGCGACGGTCCGGGTCGGCGAGAGGAGAACGGATATACTCCCCTCCATGCGACTGTACTCGCTGTTGTTTGCCCTGATCTCGCTGGTAGTACTGGTGATGTTCTTTATCTACGTGATCCGGGGCCCGGTCGATCTCCTGATAGCGGGCGGCCTCTTCGTCTCTTTTCTGGCCTGCTTGGCGCCGGCGCTGCTCCTGCTGAAGCCTTTCGAGCCGTCGGAGGAGCTCAGGCGGCGCAAGGAGGCCCGCCAGGAGCGGGCGAGGCAACGGGGCTTTACGGACGACCCTCCGACAGGTCGAGGGTCATGAGCAGCGCGTCCTCGTCGCCGTAGTAGCGGGGCCTGCGGCCCGTCTCGCGGAAACCGAGGGACGTGTACAGGGTCCTGGCGGTCGCGTTGGTCGGGCGGACTTCGAGGTGGACGAGGCGGGCGTCCGGGTAGGCGGAGAGGGCGCCCCGGATCATGGCCCGGGCGTGGCCGCGGCGGCGATGTTCCGAATGCACGGCGACGGTGGTGATGTGCAGCTCGTCGAGGACGCTGCGGACCCCGATCTGCCCGACGATCTCGTCCCCTTTTTCGAGGACGAGGTAGAGGCCGAACGGGCTCTCGAGCTCGCTGCGCCAGATGCCCGCGCTCCACGGCTTCGGCAGAGAACTCGCGTCGATCTCCATGACGGCGCGGAGGTCGGACGTCCTCATCCGGCGCAGGGACGGCCCGGCCTCGGGCCTCCTCACGACCTGCCCCACGGGTTCAGGTCACGCCGGACCTCCGCGTCGGGCTCGCGGACATAGATGGGCACGAGTTGTTCCGCGGCCACCGGGGCTAGATCCGCGGACATGACGTGCCCGACCGCCGAGACCCGGTGCAGCGGCGAATCGTCCGGGGAAATGTAACCGAGGCGTTCGAGCGATTCCCTGTAGCGGACCGCGCCGTCGCCCACAAGGAGCGGGCCTCCGGCCACGGAGAGGTCGGCCGGTTTCGTGCGGATGACGTCGGTTGTCGGCCCGTCGGCCGAGAACCGCCGGGCGAACACCTCCCCCCTCCTGGCGTCGAGGACGGCGAGCACGTCTGCCCGGCAGGTGAGCGCAGGCGCCGCGAGGGCTTTGAGGGTGGAGTTTTTGGCGAGGGTCGAGCCGGTGCCGAGGGCGAGGGCGCGCGCGGTGGCGGCCGCGATCCGGATGCCGGTGAAGGTACCGGGGCCGACCCCGCAGAGGACGAGGTCCACAGAGGAGAGCTCCTCACCAGCGAGGTCCAGCGCGGCGTGGACGGCGGGGAGCAGGGCCTCGGAGGCGCCGCCGGAGGGTCCGCGGGAGGGCACGGAGATCTCGGCCAGCACCCTGCGCCCGTCACCTTCGGCCCGGGCGAGGGCGACGGTGGTCACGCCGGTCGAGGCGTCTAGCGCCAGGATCAGCACGGCGACAGCCGCCCCGCGACGGGACCGCGGATGCCCGCCCGACGGGTCGCGGGGGTCTCGTGGTCGAGGTGGATGATGGTCGGCTCTTCTATGGCTTCCAGCGCCGGCCGGGCCCACTCGATGAACGTGACGGCGTCCGGCCCGAGGTAGTCTTCGATCTCCAGCACGTCCGGGGCCTCGATGCCCTCCAGCCGGTAGAGGTCCAGGTGGTTGACCGCCACCGGACGCCCGTCCAGCTCCCCCTCGTAGCCGCGGGCGAACTGGTAGGTCGGGCTCGTTACACGCTCCCCGACGCCCAGGGCGCGGGCGGCGGCGCGGACGAAGGTGGTCTTGCCGGCGCCGACCTCGCCTGAGAGGACAACCACGTCGCCGGGCCCGAGCACGCCGGCCACGCGGGCGGCGAGGTCTTCGAGCGCGGCCTCGTCGAGGCCGCCCATCTCCACAACTGGTTCCCCAGCGTCTACCAGAGCCCCGGCTGGAGGGGTTCCGGCTCGGCGGAGCGGGTGACGTTCAAGGTCTCGTAGGTGGAGGGGCGTTCGGCTTCGAGGAGCTCCGGCAGGCGGGAGAAGTCCGAGAGGAGGAACGCCCGGTCGGCCGGGGTGTAGAGAGCGCGTGTGAGAGAGAGCGTCGGGAAGACGTAGCGGCCGTCCAGGGGGATGGCCCGGCCCCGGATGCGGGCGGCGGACTCTTTTCTTCCCGTGAGCACCCGGCTTGCCAGGTCCCCCATCGCGACGACGACCAGCGGGTCCACGGCGGCGAGCTGGGAGAGCAGGTAAGGCCGGCAGGAGCTAACCTCTGACGGCTTGGGCGGCCGGTGCGGGGAACCCGGCGGGCGGCACTTGACGAGCGTCGTCAGGTAGGCCTTCTCCCGTCCGATCCCGATCGAATCGAGCAGCCGGTCGAGCAGCATCCCGGAGGCGCCCACGAATGGCTTTCCCTGGGCGTCCTCGTTGAAGCCCGGCGCCTCGCCGACGACGAAGAGGCCGGCGTTCAGCGGTCCTTCACCGAAGACCACCTGCGTCCTGGACTGGCACAGGCCGCACTTCGTGCAGCCCAGGGCCTCCTTCTGGGCCTCCGCGAACTCCAAGCCCCCTAGAACTCCTCGCTCTCCGGAAGGGTGACACCAAGGATGATGTAGGCGATGAGTATCACCACGTTGGGTCCGGGCACGACGATGCCCAGGATGACCGTTATAAGCCGCACCACGTTCGAGCTCCAACCCTGGGACCGGGCCAGCCCGCCGCACACGCCGAGCAACCAACGGTCCCTCTTTGCCCTCTGGAAACGCAAAATCGTACCTCCCCCGGCCCCGAAAGGCCGCCGTTCGAGTGCCTGGATTTTATAGCACGCCGGCTTCGCCGGCTTTTAGCCTGTCAGGGGGTAGGTGGTTGCAGGAGGGAGGAGGCGCGGGCGATAGCCGCGTTTGTTGCCGCTTCGGGGTCGAGGCCCCGGGCGGCGAGGAGGCGGGCGTGGGTTGCGGCGTATCCGGCGTCGGCGTCCGTCGCGTTCGACGGCAGGGCGTTTGCCAGGGCGCCGTAGTCTGGTTCAGGGTATGGGTTTAGCTTACGGCTGGTCTCGAGGAAGTCGGCGCAGAGGGCTACGTGGCGGTCTATGTGTTCGGGTTTAAGGCGCGGGCCCTGGGCGGCGAGGCGGTCGGCGAAGCTGAGGACGGCGAGCTCTTCGCCGAAGGGGCCGGCGGCGCGGGCGAGCCTGTCGGGCGGGTGGTCGGTGCGGGGGTTCCGCATGAAGCCGATCTTGAGGTGCAGGGCGGTGAGGGTCGCGGCAAGGTCCGCGTGGACGGCCGAGACGTCGAGCCGGCGGCAGATCCGGCGCGCGAGGGCGGCGCCCAGAGAGTCGTGGGCGACGAAGAGGACCCTCCCTTCGAGCTCGCCACGGGTCACGGGCTTGGCGACGTCGTGAAGCAGGGCGGCGAGGCGCAAGCCCCCCACGCGGTCAGCGGGAACGCGGGCGCCGAGGCGTCCCATCGCCAGCTCCTCCTCCACGCGCCGGACGACCTCCAGGACGTGATCCAGGGTGTCCAGGTGGTGGTACGGGCTGCCTTCGAGGCCGCGGGCGAGGGAGAGCTCCGGTATCGCTTTTAGGAACGCGGCGGGGTCTACGGGTGGTTCGAGGGCGGCGAAGAGCGCCTCGGGTGGGAGCATAAGCTACCGCTTGCGGCGGGACTTCTTGCGGCTCGTGTTGGGGTTCGGGCGGCCCTTGAAGGCGCTCGGGTTCTCAGGGTCGCCTTCGGGGCGGGAGGGCTTGTTCGATTCCTTCTTCGACTGTTCGATGCGGCGGCTCTTGTTACGCTCCACGAAGGCGTAGACGAACGTGAAGACGAAGAAGAAGATCACAACCATAGGAAGTAGGGACACGTCAAATGGAAACCTACGCGGAAAAGCGACGCTCAAGAAGTAGAACAACGCTATGTAGATACCGATAACGATGGCCGACCGGCGGGCGGCAGCCTTCCAGTTAAGACCCTCGAACATCCGTGTAGCTCCTCTCGACGCGCCGGGGGTTTATTCCCGTGGTGATTTCGTAGTTTATCGTGCCGGCAAGCCGACCGATCTCCTCCGCGGAAACCCGCCCTCCCCCCTGCTCCCCGAGCAGCACGACCTCGTCCCCTACCTCCACCCCATCGTCCACTCCGAACACGCAGGCGTCCATCGTAACCCGCCCGAGAAGTGGCCTCCTGGCGCCCCGGATCAGGGCATGCCCCCTCCCCGACAGGGCCCGCCGGTACCCCTCCGCGTAACCCACCGGCACCGTCGCCGCCAGGATCGGCCCGTCGGCCCTGTAGGCCAGCCCGTAGGAGACCCCTTCTCCGGGCGAGAGCCGGCGCCTGTCCGCGACGTAGCTCTTTAGCATCAGGGCCGGCCGCAGCCCCTCCTCGGCCGGGTCCCCCCCGTCTCCTTTCGGGTGCAGGCCGTAGAGCGCCACCCCGGGCCTGACGCAGTCGTAGCGGGAGTTCGGATGCCACAGGAGGGCGGCGGAATTAGCGGCGTGGACGGGCAGGCCGCCGAAGGGCTGGTCCGCGAGCACGGCGTCGAAGCGTTCCATCTGGAGGTGGGTCTCTGAAGCGTCCGAGTCGGCCGAGGCGAAATGGGTGTAGACGCCCGCGAGCTGGCCGCCGAGGATCTTACGCGCCTTCCCCACCTCCGAGGGCTCGACGCCCCAGCGGTTCATGCCCGTGTTGACCTTGAGGTGGGCCGCGAGCCCCGGCACCGCGGCGACGCGCTTCGCGCTCTCTACGGAGTGGGCCGTCACCGCGAGGCGGTGCTGCCGGGCGACGAGCAGCCTGTCCGGGGGAAGGTCCGTGAAGACCAGGATCGGCGCCACCACGCCAGCCTCGCGGAGCTCGGCGCCTTCTTCCGCGGTGACGACGGCCAGGGAGGCGGCGCCCGCTTCGAGGGCGGCGCGGGCTACGGGGACGGCGCCGTGGCCGTAGGCGTCGGCCTTGACGACGGCCATCAGGGGGACGGCGGCGCGGCGGCCCAGGGCGCGGACGTTGTGGCGGACGGCGTCGAGGTCAACCTCCGCCCAGGTGCGAGAGGGCGGCGGGCTGCCGTCCAACGCGTTCTCCTACCGGCGGGGGTTGAGGACGTGGAGGGTAAGGATGTCCATGCGGGTGACGACGCCGCGGAGGGCCTCGTTCTCGGTGACGGGCAGGATCTTGACCCTGTTCTCGGCCATGACGGTCGCCGCCTCGGCCAGGGTTGCGTCGGGCCGGATCGTCCTGACTTCCTTTGTCATCACCTGGTCCACCGTGACGCCGGCGCTCTTCATCGCTTCGCGGCGGTACTCGCTCCAGTCGCCGAGCGGGATCACACCTCCCAGGATGTCCAGGAAACCGGGCGACTTGATGTCAGCGTCGCGGAAGATCAGGTCCCCCTCGGTGACAATGCCGACGATCCTGTCACCCTCGACG
>JALZNL010000181.1 GCA_030857715.1 Actinomycetota bacterium
CGGAGGCCGCCCCCGTCTCTACCGGGGAGCCCTCACGAAACACGCCGCCGGAAAAACCTCTCTCCCGAGAGCCCGCCCCAGAGCCGCACTCGCGTCCGGAAGAACCGTCGGCGGGGCGGGACGATGCGGGTTTCGACGAAACGGTGGCGCAGGCGGACGTCCCAGGGGCGCGTCTCGGGTCTCCGGAAGCTGGCGACGGGAAGATCCGCAGCGAGGCCGAGGTGTTCGAGATCATGCGCGGCTTCGGACCGTTCGGCCAGAGTAAGGAGAGCTAGGGCTCCGGACGGCGGAAGGAACGCCAAGGGGGATTCCGACGGAGGGGGAGCGCGGTCGGCTGGGGTGCAACGGAAGTAGCGCGCTTCGCGTGGCGCCTGTAGAATGCACCGGTCGGTCCTCGTCCCGGGATGGTGGGGTATGAAAGCGCGTTTGCTCGCAGTTTTGCTGGTCTCGACGCTGGTTCTCGCGTCGGCCGCTCCTATGGCCTTCTCTCAGGCGTCCGCCGGGGAAGGCGGTGACAGCGGCAACGTAACCATCGTGGACTGCTCCCAGGTGCAGAACGCCTTCGGAATCCAGGACCAGTATTCCAACGCCACCGCGCAATACCAAAGCGAGGCCATCGCGGTCGTCTCTCAGGAGATGAACATCGCCCAGAACCAGGTCAACGCCTGCCTCGGCGGTCAGCCAGACGGAAACAACGACGATGGAGACGCTGACAACGGAGCCGCCGACAGCGAAGACGCCGACACCGAGGCGATCGCCCTGAACGAGGGCAAGGACGACGTTCTGGCCGGCACGACCCCCGAAGACGAGTTGCTGCCGAACACGGGTGGTCCGTCGCTGCTCGCCGCGGCGGTCGGGGTCGCCCTTATCGTCGGCGGGGCGTCCCTGATCCGCTTCAGGCGCTAGCCCCTGCGTGAGGCTCCCGGGTCGCGCTTTCGAAGACCCGCTGCTCCGGTTCGGCGCGGCGGCGCTCGCCCTCGCGCTGCTCTTCGCCGCCGCCGTAGCCGCCTACGCCCTCCTGAGGGAGAGGCCCGCGGAAGCCGCGGACCGGGCGGTAAGGGCCGCCTCCTCCTCGGAGCCCCTGGTCCGGTCCGACCCCGGCGTCGAGCCGCTCAAGGAGCCCACGGTTGCGCTTCCCGAAATCGAGGAACCCGAACCCCAACCGAAGGCGGAGCCACAACCCGAGCCCCAGCCGGAGGCCCAACCCGAACCCGCGCCAGAGCCCGTGCCGGAGCCGAAACCCCGACCGGAGCCGGAAGCTGTCCCGGAATCGCGGACGAACCCGGACCCGAGGCCGGAACCCGAGCCGGAACCCAGGCCGTCGACCCTTCCGGTGAGGGAGGCCGCCTGGCCGCTGCCCACCGAGGAGCAGGTCGAGACGACGAGGGAGCCCCGTCGCTACGACCGTCCAAGCGGCGCGGCGCTGGGCCTCACCGTCACATCGATCGGGCTCTACGACGTTCCGGTCCTGAGCTCCAACACCCAGGGCGCCCTGGGCAACGGCGTCATCCACGCCCGCGGCACCTCCATGCCCTGGTCGGACACGCCGGAGAGAAACGTGTACCTGGCGGGCCACCGCCTCGGCTGGCCCGGGACCGGCAGCCACCTCGTCTTCTACCGGCTCGACGAGCTGGGCGAGGGGGATCAGATCTCCCTCGAAAGCCGCGATGGTGGGAGGTACGTCTACCGGGTGAGCGACACGTTCGTGGTGGACCCGGATGACACCTGGGTGATGGGACGAATAAAGGACAGGGACATGCTGACCCTTCAGACCTGCACCCCGATACCCGGCTTCGAGCGGCGCCTCATCGTCAGGGCGGAGCGCGTCTAGCCGGCCGGATGACCCCGAGGGCGGACCAGGATCGCCTCCGCCCGAAACCTTTCCGTCGTGGTCCGCCAGGGCAAGTCGTTTACAATAACGGGACTCGTGAACCTCGATTTAGGAGCTGTGGGTGGCTAAAAGGCAGAACGTAAACAAGATGATGGCCCAGGTGCAGCAGATGCAGGAGCAGATGCGCCAGGCCCAGGAGGATCTCGCCAAGGAGACCGTCTCCGCGAGCGCGGGCGGTGGCGCGGTAAAGGCCACGATGACCGGCGGGATGGAGCTCGTCTCCATCGAGATAGACC
Organism: Actinomycetota bacterium; assembly: GCA_030857715.1. The sequence continues at coordinate 2,128 of JALZNL010000181.1, forward strand.
CAGAGGTCGTCGACCCCGAAGACGTCGAGATGCTCCAGGACATGGTGATGGCGGCCGTGAACGAGGCGATGAACTCCTCTCAGGAGCTCGCCAACAAGAAGCTCGGCGGCGTTACCGGGGGCCTCGGGGATCTCGGCCTGAACCTGCCGGGGATGTAGGGGCCCTTTGGCGCCCTACGCCAGGCCCGTAGAGCGGCTCATAACCGAACTCTCCAAGCTCCCCTCCATAGGACCCCGCAGCGCCCAGCGCATAGCCTTCCACGTCATCCGGGGCAAGAAGGACGACGCCATAGGGCTCGCGGAGGCGCTCAAGGAGGTCAAGGAGCGGATCAAGCCGTGCAGCCGCTGCTTCAACCTCACGGAAGCGGAAGAGTGTGAGATCTGCCGCGACACCCGCCGCGACGGGACCGCGATCTGCGTGGTGGAAGACCCCTACGATATCGGCCCGATGGAACGCACCGCCGAGTACCGCGGCCTCTACCACGTCCTCGGCGGCTCCCTCTCGCCCCTGGACGGCGTCGAACCCGAAGACCTCCGTATAGCGGAGCTCGTCGAGCGCGTGCGCGAGGAGGGCACGAAAGAACTGGTCATCGCCACCAACCCGAACACGACCGGCGAGGCGACGGCATTGTTCATCGCCGCCGAGGTGAAAGACCTGCCGGTCCGGGTCACGGCTCTGGCCAGCGGCCTGCCCGTCGGCGGGGACCTGGAGTACGCGGACGAGGTCACGCTCGGCCGTGCCTTCGCCGGCCGCCGCGAGATATAGCTGTCAGCCATCAGCTCTCTGATCCTGTTGGGGCCCCGGGCTTGATGCTTTTGCCGGATCTTCCGAAGAAGAACTCATGACGGCGATTCGGGAACCCAACCCCCTCGCGGAGATGGGCAGCCGCGCGCTGCGGTCGCTCGGGGATACGGTCGCGAGTTTGCCGCCGCGGGAGGCGACGCTGGTGAAGATGCCGGGGCTGCATCCCGAGCTGGTCGAGGCGTTGGGGAAGATGGGAGCGGCGCGGCTCTACTCGCACCAGTTGGAGGCTTACGAGCGGGTGCGGGCCGGGGAGAACGTGGTGGTGGCGACGGCGACGGCCAGCGGGAAGTCGCTTTGTTACAAGATTCCGGCCTTCCAGAACGCGCTCGGACGGACGAAGAGCCGCTCCATCTTCCTGTACCCGACCAAGGCGCTCGCGCAGGACCAGCTCGGCAAGATCAAGGGCTTCGGCCTCCCCGGCATCCACCCTGCTACCTACGACGGTGACACCCCGCAGGCCCTCCGCGCGGACATCCGGCGCCGCTCGAACGTCGTCCTCACTAACCCGGACATGCTCAACATCGGCCTCCTGCCGAACCACGAGGCCTGGGGGGATTTCTTGCGGAACCTCGAGATCGTGGCCGTGGACGAGGCACACGTCCTGCGCGGCGTCTTCGGCTCCCACGTCGCGGCGGTTCTGAGAAGGCTCAGGCGCGTCGCGGAGCTGCACGGCGGCGACCCGCGCTTCGTGCTGACGAGCGCGACCATAGCCAACCCGCAGGAGCTCGCCGAGAGCCTGACCGGGCTGCCGTTCTCGCTCGTGGACGACGACGGGGCCTCCTCCGGGCCGCGGCGGGTGGTATTCCGCAATCCTCCCCTCCTGGACAAGGAGAAGGGTGAACGGCGGAGTCTCTTGACCGAGGGGGCTCTCGTCTTCGCGGACCTCGTATCGCGTGGGATCAGGACCATAGCTTTCGCGAGGTCCAGGAAGGCGGCGGAGCTTATCTACCGCTACGCGGCCGAACGGCTCGGCATAGAGGGGGCGCGCAGGATCTCCCCCTACCGCGCCGGTTACACCGCCCGCGAGCGTCGGGACATCGAGGGGAGGCTGTTTAGCGGCGACCTGCTCGGCGTGGTCTCGACGAACGCGCTGGAGCTCGGGGTGGACGTGGGCGCGCTGGACGCCGTGGTCTGCTGCGGCTACCCGGGGAGCGTGGCCTCGATCTGGCAGCAGTGGGGCCGTGCCGGACGCGGGAAAGACCCGTCGCTGGCCGTCTACATAGCCGGCCGCGACTCCCTCGACCAGTTCCTCTTCGAGAACCCGCCCCGCGTCCTCGGCCGCCGCGTCGAGGCCGCCCGCGTGACGATGGAGAACCCGTACATCCTCGGTCCCCACCTGTTGGCCGCGGCGCACGAGGCCCCGCTGGACGCCGAAGACGAGCGGTACTTCGGGCCGGCCTACAGGGACGTCGCCAAAAAGATGATGGAGGACAGGATGCTCGCCGCGAGCGGGGAGCGCCTGATCTACGCCCGCTCCGACAGCCCCGCGCGTAACGTCTCTTTACGCTCGGCGTCGTCCGAGACCGTCCTCATAGCGGACACCGACGGGGAGTTGATCGGCACGGCGGAGGCGACGCGCGCCCCGAGCGAGCTGCACCCTGGTGCTACGTACCTGCACCGGGGCAACGCCTACGAGATAGAGGACCTCGACCTGCGCCTGCACCGCGCGGTTGCCCGCCGCGTGCCGAACAACTTCTACACCAAGCCCAAGGTCGAGACGGACGTGGAGATCGTGGAGGAGGTCGAGACTCGGGGCCTGCCGAACGGGGCGGCGCTCCACTGGGGGCGTGTCAGGACGACGGACTCCGTTACGTTCTACAAGAAGGTCAGGGTGGCGGACGAGAAGGAGCTCGGGGTCTACCCGCTCGACCTGCCGGACGTGACGCTGGAGACGCAGGCCTTATGGGTCACGTTGCCGCCGATTCCGAGGGGAGCCCGCCCGAGTTTCGAGAGCTTCGGGGGGGCATTGCACGCGGGGGAGCACGGCATGATCGGGCTGCTGCCCCTCTTCGCGATGTGCGACCGGGCTGACATCGGTGGCCTCTCCACCCCGGCCCACCACCAGAACCGCCTGCCCACGATCTTCGTCTACGACGGCTACCCCGGCGGCGTCGGCATCTCCCGGCGCGGCTTCGACGCCTTCTCCTCCCTGGCCCGGGACACCGTGGGCGTCATCACCCGCTGCCCGTGCGAGCGGGGCTGCCCGGCCTGCATCCAATCCCCCAAGTGCGGCAACTGGAACGAGCCCCTGAGCAAGACCGGTGCCGTAGATCTTTTGAGATACCTGCTCGGCCAGACGAGCAAGTACCCGGCGGAGTAGGACGGATCTCGTCCTCCCGCCCCTACGTCTCTATCGTCGGCTCCGGCACGGCGACGGGAGAGATCTACCAGCAGGCCCGCGAGGTCGGCCGACTCGTCGCAGGGCGGGGCGGCATCGTCGTCTGCGGCGGCCTGGGCGGGGTTATGGAAGCCGCGGCCCGCGGGGCGACGGAGAGCGGCGGCACGGCCATCGGCATCCTGCCGGACGAAGACCGGGGCCGGGCAAACGGATATTTGTCCCATTCCGTTGCCACGGGGACGGGTCAGGCGCGGAACCTGGCGGTGGTGTGTTCGGGGGACGTGGTCGTCGCCGTCGGCGGGGAGTACGGGACGCTCTCGGAGGTGGGGCTGGCCCTGAAGGTAGGACGGCCG
>JALZNL010000182.1 GCA_030857715.1 Actinomycetota bacterium
ACAAGCTGCGGGTCTACGTGCCTTACGGGGAGGACTGGTACGAGTACTCGACCCGCCGCCTCAAGGAGAACCCGAAGATAGCCGGCTACGTCGCCAAGGACGTGATCGGGAGCATAACCGGCGCCATAAAGGGATAGGAGCACCATGGGCCTCATACCGTACAAGAACGAGGAGTACCTGGACTGGTCCGACGCGTCGAACGTCGAGAAGATGCGGGCCGCCATAAAAGACGTGGAGGGCAGGCTCGGCAGAGACCACCCCGCGATCATCGGCGGCAAGAAGATAGAGACGGACGGCGAGATCGTCTCCATCAACCCGGCCAACCCCTCCCAGGTCGTCGGCCGGACGGCGGCGGCCACACAGCGCGAGGCGGATATGGCCCTCGACGTTGCCACGGGCGCTTTCGAGCACTGGAGCCGGACGGGTCCCGAGGCGCGGGCGCGGGTGCTCCTGCGGGCGGCGGCGATCATGAAGCGTAGGAAGTTCGAGCTTCTCGCCTGGGAGGTCTTCGAAGGCGGCAAGCCCTGGAACGAGGCCGACGCGCAGGTCGCAGAAGCCATAGACTTCCTGGAGTACTATGCCCGCGAGATGCTGCGCCTCAAGGACGGCGTCGAGATCTACGCGATCCCCGGCGAGGAGAGCCGCTACTCCTACCAGCCGATGGGTGTGGGCGTCATCGTAGCGCCGTGGAACTTCCCGACCGCCATACTGACGGGGATGTCGGGTGCCGCCATCGTCGCCGGCAACACCGTAATAATGAAACCGTCGGAGTTCACGTCGGTCATAGGCGCGGTCGTAACCGAGATCTTCGCCGAGGCTGGTCTCCCAGACGGCGTCCTGAACTTCCTCCCCGGCTACGGATCGGACGTGGGCGACTACCTCGTCGGCGACGCCAGGACGCGCTTTATCTCCTTTACCGGCTCGATGAAGACGGGGTTGCGCATCAACGAGCTCGCAGCCAAACAGATACAGAACCAGCGGTGGGTCAAGCGCGTGATCGCCGAGATGGGCGGCAAGGACGCGATGGTCATAGACGACTCGGCCGACCTCGACTCGGCCGCCGCCGACATCGTCAAGAGTGCCTACGGCTACTCCGGCCAAAAGTGCTCCGCGGCCAGCCGGGCCATCCTGCACGAAGACGTCTACGACGAGGTCTTGAGCAAGGTCGTCGAGCGGGCGCGGGCGCTCAAGATCGGCCTTCCCGCCGAAGAGGACGGGGCGACCGTGAACGTCGGCCCCGTCATCAGCGAGCCCCAGTTCGAGAAGGTCGCAAGCTACGTTGAAGCCGGTAAGCAAGAGGGGGATAGGGTGCTCGGCGAAGATCCCGGCGACCCCCAGAACGGCTACTTCGTCAGCCCGACCATCTTCGCGGTCGGGGCCGACGCCAGGGTTGCGCGGGAGGAGATCTTCGGCCCCGTCCTCTCCGTCCTAAAAGCCCGCGATTTCGAAGACGCCCTCAACATCGCCAACGACAGCCCTTACGGTTTGACGGGCGGCGTCTACTCCAGGAACCGCGACCACCTCGAACGCGCCCGCCAGGAGTTCAAGGCCGGCAACGTCTACTTCAACCGCAGCATCACAGGCGCACTGGTCGGCGTCCAGCCCTTCGGCGGCTTCGGCATGAGCGGCACCGACTCCAAGGCTGGCGGCCCCGACTACCTGCCCCTGCACATGCTCGCCCGGACGGTCGTAGAGAGGTTCTAAGTTGGTTCGTTAAGCGAACCGCGCTATCAGCATTCAGCGGTCGGCCGTCAGCAGAAGTGGGAAGCTGCCCGCCAACTCTTGACGGACGGCTGAGCGGCTTGCGGAGTACGCGAGCCTTTCGCGAACCGCGCTAAAGTCCCGTGACTTCGATGCCGATAACCGCTGCGTCCACGAAGAGACGCAGGAGGTTACGGCCGATGCGGGAACCCGCGAACAGAGAGGTCCCAGGCGTCAGAAAGCTGGTTCTGGGCTTCGACGGCGGATGCGCGACGTGCAGCGACCTGGCGGAGAGGATCTCGCAGAGGGTGGGCGACAAGCTCGAAGTTCGCAGCCTGCACCACCCGCAGGTCGAGCACTGGCGCGAAAGGGCCTTTGGTAAAGATGCACCCTGGACGCCGACGCTCTTCGAGGTCGGTGGCGTTGGGGAGGTGCGGGCGTGGACCGGAGCGGGGATGGCCGTACGGCTGTTCCATGCTCTCGGGCCCGCCTCGACCTGGCGGGTGATGAAAGCGTTAGGTGAGATCCGTGCGCAAAAGGTCGACTATGCGGGACCGTCCCACAGCATGGAGAACGCGAGCCTAAGCCGGGGTCAGTTCTTAAAAGGCATGGGCGGGGCCGCGCTCGCATTCGGCGTCTTGTCCGGTTTGAGCTCCCCTGCCCTGGCAGCGAAGACCGAGCTGGATTATGAGGGCCTCACGAAAGTGTTTTCCGCTATAGAAGACATCCCGGATGCTGCTATAGCGAAGGGTGAGAGAGCGGTCAGGAAGTGGCTGTCGCGGAGGCTGCAAGACGACGCAGAAGGACAGGGACGGGGTTTCTGGGGATGCGTTTGGGCGGTGGGCAAGTTCGTCGCTTTGAACGCCATCCCGGTGGCCAAAATCTTGAAGATCAGGCAAGCCATCAAGGCCCTCGGTGGCGTTCGGAATTTCGTTGCCATCTTCCAGTACGCATACAGGGCGGCGCGCAAGAAAGGCTACAAGAAATGGGGTGCCGTGTGGTTCGCCGCCAGGCATGTCGCGGAGGTGTCCGGCGTGGAGGTCGCCTCCGCGATCGCGGCCTTCTTTGAGATCGACGCGGTCTGGAACAACTGCACGTTAAAACAGAGTCATAGAGAACCCATCCGGGTGACACCTCCGGGCGCCATCTCCGAGGCTCGAGAATGAAGCTTGGAGTGCGTAACCTGCACTTTATCGCGGTCCAGGCGACGGGTGTTTAGAATGACGGCTGCCACCCGGACGGAGTCCGACTATGAAGAAACGCAGGCTCTTGGAGGATATCTAGTGGAGACCAGATTTGGGAGTGGCCCAAGCAACAGTCGGTTTCTCGCTGTCGTCTTGCTCCTTCTCGCGCTATCCGGCTTCATCGTCCGCCGAATAGATGCTCCGGGTTGGATCGGCGTGGCTCTGACCGTAGCATGGCTGGTGGTACTACCGTGGATTGCCTGGACCTTCATCAAAGAGTGGAGGAGTTCCAGGCGCGAGGGTTCCGGCTGAATCGAATGGCCGCCGGATCTCGTGAATAAGCTGGCGGTGCTGGAGTACGCTATGAAGGTCGTAGCCGTCGTCGTTATCGTGTTCGGGACGATTAGCGCCGGGCTCGTGTTGCTCATGAGCGCGCCCGGTATGATGGCGGCGTTTGTCGTAGCGTTTGCCTCCGTTGCGGCCGTGAGTGCTGGAGCGACGCTGCTGGCGATAGACTTTCTCTACCCGGAAGCCGTGGTTGTCTCCGGCTTCGTTGACCTTCTGTGGCTCGTGGTTCCCGCTTGCCTGGGATCCGTGGTGGTCTTCGACTTCCTTCTCGAGGGGGGCTTGCTCGCGCCGCTCAAGCGCACGGGGGTGGGCTTGCCCCGCATCTGGGCAATCGAGGATTTCTTGGGGGGCTTGTTTCTCGCGCTGGCGCTCGTGGTGACGGCGCGCTTCTTACCGGGGACGGAACTGTCTCCTGTCGCGGCGTTGGCGGCGGGCTTGATCTCCGCTTTCGTTCGCTACTACCTTGGACTGTGGCTCAGTGAGACGGATTTGGAAGACGGATTGACCGTCGATTCGGAGGGGGAAACAGACATGGGGGCGCAGTAATGGGCCAGTTTCCCCAGAGGCCGTCCCATGGTTGGAAGAGAGACGTACTGGATGCCGGACTCTCCCTCGCCGTCGCGGCCTTGATGTTGTTTTTTCGGTGGCTGAAGTAGTCTGGCTACTCCGTGACCCGCGCCCCTTCCCTGGCCCGGTCGAACTTTCCTGAGAGGATGGTGGCGGCCTGGATGACTGGGCTGAGGGCCGGGCCGAAGGGCGGGGAGTAGGCGAGGTCTATGTTGACGAGGTCCGGGTAGGAGAGGCGGCCCCAGATGGCCGTGGCGCAGATGTCCACGAGCTTGTCGGCGCCCGAACCGGCGGACTCGGCGCCGAGCAGGCGGCCCGTTTCGGCGTCTACGATGAGCTTTAGGAAGACCTTTTGTGCGCCTGGGTAGTAGCCGGCCCGGTCGCGGGCCTCGACGCCGGCGCTGACGGTCTCGTAGCCCGCGGCCTCCGCTTCTTCCTCAGAGAGGCCTGTCTTGCCGACGCCGAGGTCGTAGACCTGGAAGATGCCGGTGCCGAGGACGCCGGGGAACTCCAGCGTGTCTTCTTCGGTGGCAGCGTTCGTTCCTGCGACCCGGCCCATCTGATTGGCGGTGTCGCCGAGGGGGACCCAGGCGGGTTTGCCGGAGACCAGGTTGACCGTCTCGATGCAGTCGCCCGCGGCCCAGATGTCGGGTAGGTTGGTCCTCATGTGACGGTCCACCCGGATGGCGCCGGTGGCGCCGATCTCCACCCCTGCCTCCCGGGCCAGATCCACGCTCGGGCGCACGCCGACGCCGAAGATCACAAGGTCGGCCCCGATCTCCTCGCCGCCGAACCTCACCGCCCGGACGCGGCCGTCCCCGACGAACTCCTCGACCTTCTCGCCGGTGAAGATGTCTACACCGTTCCTCTCGAGCTCCGCCTCCACCCTCTCGGAGACCTCGGAACCGTAGGCGAGGGCCACGCGGTCCGCGCCCTCGATCAGGGCGACCTTCATCCCTATCCGGCACAGGTTCTCGGCCACCTCGAGCCCGATGTAACCGCCACCCACCACGACGGCCTTCCCGGGCGAGCGGTCCCTGATGTAGGCCATGATCTTGTCCGCGTCCGTCAGGAAGCGGAGCGGAAAGATGCCGTCCAGGTCGGCACCCGGGATGGGGGGCAGGACGGCGCGCGCCCCGGTGGCGATGATAAGACGATCGTAACGGTCCTCGAAGGCCTCGCCGGTGCCCGTGTCGCGCACGGAGAGCGTCTTCTTGTTCGGGTAGACCCTCTCGACCCGGTGGCGCACCCTCACCTCGATGTCCTGCTCCGCGAACTTCTCCGGGGTGCGGGCGACGAGCCGGTCGCGGCCCTCCACCATACCGGAGAGCAAGTAGGGGAGGCCGCACTCGCTTATGGAGGGCTCGGGCTCTTCCTGGTAGACCGTGATCTCCATCCCCGGGTCCACCCGCCGCGCCCTTGAGGCCGCCTTCGTCCCCGCCGCAACCCCGCCTACGATGACCAGCCGCATAGAAAGGTTCCTTCCCGTTGGTTCTTTCGTACCGTCCCACTCTACCGGATGGCTCCGAACAACGGAGGGTTTGCTCTCACGATCCCGGAGGGACACGGAACGCAAAGAGCCCCCGGAGGAAATACCCCCGGGGGCCTCTTGTTACGCTGACGCTTCGGCTAGGCGTTCCTGGCGGCTTCGTACCTTCTTCCGACCTCGTCCCAGTTCACCACGTCCCAGAAGGCGCCTATGTACTCGGGCCTTCTGTTCTGGTAGTTGAGGTAGTAGGCGTGCTCCCACACGTCCAGGCCCATCACGGG
>JALZNL010000183.1 GCA_030857715.1 Actinomycetota bacterium
ACTCCAGACGGCCGACCACGGCCCGGGCAAACGCCCCGAGCACCTTCACCTGCTCCTCGCCGAACTCCACAGGACTGGTGCCGAGCAGGCAGAGGGTGCCGATGGCGTGCCCGGCGGAGGTGATCAGTGGCGTCCCGGCGTAGAAGCGGATGCCGTAGTTTACGCTCCAGTGTTGCTCTCTGAATTCTTCGGTGGCCAGGAAGTCCTCTACGACCAGGGGCAACTCGGAGTTCACAACGTACTGGCACATGCTGTTATCGAGGCCGTCTTGCCTGGCTTCGGCCAGGGCCGGGTCCAACTCTCCGGACCAGGCCCTGAAGTACTGTACATCCGAGAGGTTGAGGTTGATCATGCAAAGGTCCGTGCCGTACACGCCGCGCACCTCGTCTACCAACTCTTGAAGGACGTGGTCGGCCTCAGGCCTGGCTGCCCCCAGATACTCGAGCGCCGCCAGCCGTTCTACTTCGCGCCCGTGTTTCCCGGACGCTGTGGTGCTGGGCCGGTCTCTAGAGTCGGCTGACGAGGGCACGGTAAACTCGTTGCTCGTGGACTTACCTCCTCGGGGAAGGGTAACATACCGCCGGGCCCGGCTCCTTCCGCCGAAAAAGGCGTGTCCTCGCCAGGGGACGGGCGATACGAGATCCCGGACCGGGGCCTCGATGAGGGCCTGGTAGGTCATTCGTCCTAGCCACCATTACCGGCCGCGTATAGTCGTAAAGTCCGATGGCAACTCTGCAAGGTCCGCGCATACTCGTTGGCGAGATGGTCGTCGACGCCTACATAAAGCAGCACTCGCTTGTCTGCTGCCTCCGTGGCCGGCGGCGCGCCATCGAACGCCTCGGGATCGGGTGGCCCCTCCTTCTCTCTTCTCCAACCTATCTTCCCACAAAGGTCACCCTCCCGAGCTCTCCTTCGAATCTCCCTTCCGGGAGCGCCCTCCAGGCCGCCGGTTCCGGCCAGTCCACGTCCGGCGTTCGGACGCCCGTGCAGACAAAAGAGCCCCGTCGTGAAGGTGGAGACGGATGATCAAAGTCTGCGTGGAGGTGCGCGAAGGGGATGCCCTCTTGGAAGCGGCAGTGTACGCCGACAGCATAAGGCAGGCGGTCGGCATCGCCAAAGGGCGCTTCCACGGCCGCGACGTGCGGGTGGTGTTCCCCATAGACGGCGAAGAGTTCTTCAGCGGACGTGGGACCGAATGGGACGGGGCGGAGGACGGCAGCCAGCCGAGGCTTCTGCACGATCGGGTTGGATAGACAAGCATGAAGCGCCGTGAACGAACCGTTATCCACCGTTCTCAGAGGAGAGGGAGACAGGAAGGTGCTTAGACACCGCGTCAGCGTCTCCGCGACCATTACGCCCTCCCAATACCTTGGTCTCCAAGATTTCGAGAACGCGGGCGTCCGGGTGGCCGAGCGGGGCTTCCGCGCCAAAGACCTCATTTTCGCCCCGGGAGATCCCGACGGGCAGCTTTACTTCTTGCTCGAAGGTACGGTGCGCCTGTACAAGATCTACGGTGAATACAAGGAAGCCACGACCGCCCTATTGAAGGACTGGGGCGTCTTCGGCGAGCTCAGCCTGGAGGAGGGATCCCGGCAAAGCACCTTTGCCGAGGCGCTTACCGACGCCCGGGTCGCCGTGGTGCCCAAATCCGTACTCATCGAGATCATAAAGCGCCACCCGGCGTTTGCCATGAAGTTGTTCTACTCTTTCTCCGAGCGCCTCAGGCAGTCCGATGAGGCGCTCGAAACCCTTCTCAGCCGGGAAGTTTCGGCGCGCCTGGCCAGGTTGCTCCTGAACCTCGGCGAGCGTTTCGGGGAGGCCACCGGGTCAGGCACGGTCCTGAAAGTACGCCTCACCCACCAGGACCTGGCGAACATGATCGTCTCCACCCGGGAAGCCGTCTCGAAGGTGATGAGCGAGTTCCAGCGCGACGGCCTTATCGAGGTCCGGAACCGCAGGATATGCCTCACCCCGCAGTTGGTGGAAGATGTCCCGAGCTTGTTTCCTCGTACCACCCAGGCAGCTTTATGAGCGCTACCGTGGGCGTCGGCCAACCGGTGTCCGACCTGTTGGACCGTTCCCAGGAGACGATACGCGAAAGGTCATCGAACCCCGAGAATTTCTTCGTCAATGGCCCGCAGAGGAGCGAGGCGGAACCGGGCGAGGGGCAGACATCCACCTTCCTTAACAACGTTGAACGGGATAGCGGCGGCCTTCGACAGCCTCGACGACGCGTAATTGGCGCGGGCGATTCAGCTCGGGAGAGGCAGTACCTGCTTTATGCGGACGAGGACCTGATGCCCCTCGTCGGGTGGGGCGACGCGGCGGCCTTCGCCGTGCTCTACGACCGCCACGGCCGGGCCGCGTACTCGCACGCCTACAGGATGATGGGCGAGAAGCAGGCGGCGGAGGATCTGGCGCAGGACGCTTTTCTCAAGGTGTGGCGTTCGGCGGGCGGTTACCGGGCCGGGAGGGGCAGCGTGCGGACCTGGATCCTCTCCATAGTCCACAACCGGAGCATAGATCAGCTCCGCTCTCTGGTGAGCCGCCGTCGGACGCAGGAGAAGATCGAGGCCGAAGCTCCGAGGTCCCAGCCGAGCGAGGCCTTCGCCGAGACCTGGCGCAACTCCCGGCGGGATCAGGTCCGCGAGGCCCTCAACACGTTACCCTCCGAGCAACTCATGATCCTGGAGCTCGCGTACTTCTCGGGCTACACCCAGTTGGAGATAGCGCACATGCTGGACCTGCCTCTGGGGACGGTCAAGGGGCGCACGCGCCTGGGGCTCAAAAAGTTGAGCGGCTTTTTCCACTCGCGCGGCGCGGCGAGCCGGATGGGCCGGAGCCACCCGAAGCGGGCCTCCTGAACGCGCGAAAAACGGCCACCACTCCGCACCCGATCGTCGCTACACGTGTTTTACCTGGACAGGCCATAGTCCTATCTGGCCGCTCTTGTTAGCCAAGGGAGCGCCGCGGCCGTCCCTTGTGCTAAGGGCTACGGATCGTCCCAACCGCCTGCGCGCTAGGCAATGGGGCGTCCGAGGCGGTCAATCGTAGCGGACGGGCGTGGAGAAGCGGGGGTTTCGGTGCAGTTCCCAGTACGCCTCGCGCAACCGCGAGGTTACGGGTCCGGGCTTGCCGCCGCCCACCGCCTTACCGTCCACCTCTGTCACCGGTATGATCCCCCCGGCCGTGCTGGTGACGAACGCCTCCTCGGCGCGACGCATCTCGCCCGCCGGTATCGCCCGCTGCTCCAGCGGGATACCGAGTTCGGACGCCAGCTCCATGACGGTCCTGCGGGTGATGCCCTCCAGTACGCCGCTATCGGGCGTGAAGATACTGCCGTCCTCCACCACAAAGACGTTGAACCCTGGTCCCTCCACGACGTTACTTTTCCGATCCACCAGGATCGCGGTTTCGCCACCCCGCTCGTAGGCCTCGTAGAGCCCCATGGTCATGTCGAGCCAGTGGTAGTTCTTTGCGGTAGGGTCGACCGACCCCGGCGCGATGCGCTGCACGCTACTAATGGTGGCGTGCAGCCCACGCTCCTGCTTCTCGGGGCTGGCGATCCACACGAACGGAACGACGAAGGCGAAGAAGTTGTTCTCGCACTCGCGCGGGTCGCGCGAGCCGGCGGGCGGGATGCCGCGGGTGCAGATCACCTCCGCGTAGGCGTCGCGCAGGCCGCTGAGGCGCGCGCACTCGAGGAGTATTCCGCGGATCTTGTCGCGCCCGTAGGGCGAGCGCAGGTGCAGCCTGGCCATGGAATGCTCGAACCGGTCGAGATGATCTTCGAGCCTGAAGAATGAGCCCTGCCATACGTGGGCCACATCGTAGGTGGCGTCAGAACGCAGGAAACCCCAGTCGAGGATCGGAACGCGCGCCTCGGAGATTGGGACGAAGCTCCCGCCGACGAAGGCGGCGCCGGACGCGTAAGCTGCGCGATCTACCCCTCTATAAGCGATGTGCGTTCTCCTCCCCCGACAGCCTGTGCGCCCCATTCTATACGGCTGCCACAAGACCCGAAGAAATCAATGTTATCCAGGACCACGAGAAAGAAAAAAGGCCTCGTCTATCGTATGAAGCCTACGAAAAACCCGGATTCCGATCGGGAGCAGAGGACCGACCGCAAGCCCGCCGATCTGCCGGGGGTGGCCCGTACCAGGACTGTAGCCCGCCTCCCGGTATGGTTCAATAAAAGCATGAAGTTCGGGATCTCGACGTTCGTCACCGACGAGGGCATCGCGCCGGGGCCGTTGGCCCGGGCGATCGAAGACCGCGGCTTCGATTCTCTGTTCGTCGCCGAGCACACCCACATCCCCCTCAGCCGAAAGTCCCCCTGGCCCAGGGGCGGAGAGCTGCCGCGGAAGTACTACCGGACCCTGGATCCCTTCATCACCCTCACCGCGGCGGCCGCCGCCACGGAACGTTTGCTGCTCGGCACGGGGGTGGCCCTAATAGTCGAGCGGGATCCGATCATCACGGCCAAGGAGGTCGCGAGCCTCGACCTGGTGTCCGGGGGGCGGGTGATCTTCGGTATCGGCGTTGGCTGGAACCGCGAGGAGATGGAGAACCACGGCACCGACCCGCGCACTCGCGGTAGGCTGACGGACGAACACCTCCGGGCGATGATAGAGATCTGGACCAAAGACGAGCCGGAGTTCCACGGCCTGTATGTGGACTTCGACCCGATCGGGGCCTGGCCCAAGCCGCTGAGGAAGCCGTACGCGCCCATCTACGTCGGCGGCGGCAGCCCGGCCTTCAAAAGGATCGCGGAGTTCGGGGACGCCTGGCTCGCAAACGGGCTCCCGCCGGACGAACTGGGACCGATGATGGGCGAACTGCGAGAGGTCGCCGGAAGGGACGTGCCGGTCACAGTGTTCAACGCCTCCAGCGAACCCGAAGACTTGGAAGCATACGCGAAGCTAAACGTAGAGCGGGTCCTGCTCGGCCTGCCGACCCTGCCCGAAGGCGAGACCCTGGATCATCTCGACGCCCTCGCCAGGGTGGCCGCGGCTACTCGCTGACAAGATCTGCTCCGTAGAAAAGAACCTCAGAACCTCCCCAAGAGGGGTGCGGTTCTTCTGTCCCACTACTCCCACCGACCGGCATGTGGTCCACGACGCTCTTCTGCATACCGCCTTGCGGTGCGAGCCGGTCGATGGAGCTACCGTGGAGGGGGGCGCGAACGTCGTGCTGCCTCCTGACCCCGCGCCACCGGCCGGTGTGCGCGGGGCCCGAAGCCGGCGCGGATAGAATGATGAACAGACACCTCTGAGCGGACTCACCCACGAAGGAGCCACACAACATGGATTTCGATCTCTCGGTCCTCGACGTTTCGCCGGTCAGCTCGGGCTCGAACAGCGCCGGGGCGCTTCGCAACACGCTCGACCTGGCCCGGCTTGTCGACCGGCTCGGCTACAGGCGTTACTGGCTCGCCGAGCACCACAACCTGCCAACCATCGCCAGCTCCGCGCCGGAGGTCATGATCGGGCACGTCGCGAACGTCACCGAGAGGATCCGGGTCGGCGCAGGCGGGATAATGCTCCCAAACC
>JALZNL010000005.1 GCA_030857715.1 Actinomycetota bacterium
CGTCAGGGCCACGGTCGCCTTCAGCCGGGGGCTGTTCGGCCGGAAGCCGAGCCCCGACTACGTGGAGAAGGTGCTCAGGGACCTTTCGCTCTGGGACAAGAGGGACGACAAGATCATGACGCTCTCGGGCGGCATGAAGCGCCGGGTCATGATCGCCAAGGCCCTCTCCCACGAGCCCCGGATACTCTTTCTCGACGAGCCGACGGCGGGCGTGGACGTCGAGCTGCGCCGGGAGATGTGGGAGCTGGTGCGCTCCCTGCGCGAGACCGGCGTGACCATTATTTTGACCACCCACTACATCGTCGAGGCCGAGGAGATGGCCGACAGGATCGGGGTGATAAACAACGGCGAGATCGTCCTGATCGAGGAGAAGGCCGAACTCATGCGCAAGCTCGGCAAGAAGCAGTTGACGCTGCAGCTAAACGATGCGCTCGACGGCATTCCGGGCGAGCTCTCCGGCTATAACCTGGAACTCGGGTCGGACGGTTACGAGCTCATCTACACTTACGACACGCAAACCGGGCGCACGGACATCGCCGCCCTGCTCTCGGACCTGGGCGGCACGGGCATCAAGTTCAGGGACCTGCAGACCAAACAGAGCTCGCTGGAAGAGATCTTCGTCAGCCTGGTGAGAGAGGAAAGATGAATTTTCACGCGATACGCGCGATCTACCTGTTCGAGATGGCGCGCACCTGGCGCACGGTGCTCCAGAGCATCGTCTCGCCGGTCATCTCCACGTCCCTGTACTTCGTCGTCTTCGGCGCCGCGATCGGCTCGCGCATCTCCGACATCGACGGCATCAGCTACGGGGCCTTTATCGTGCCAGGGCTTATCATGCTCTCGCTGCTGACGCAGAGCATCTCCAACGCGTCGTTCGGCATCTTCTTCCCCAAGTTCACGGGCACGATCTACGAGCTCCTGTCCGCCCCCATCTCCTACGTCGAGATCGTCGTTGGCTACGTCGGGGCGGCGGCGACCAAGTCGATAATCCTCGGCCTGATCATACTCGCCACCTCGGGCCTGTTCGTGCCGCTGGAGGTCCAGCACCCGCTCTGGATGCTGACGTTCTTGATCCTAACGGCCCTGACCTTTAGCCTCTTCGGCTTCGTGCTGGGCATCTGGGCCGACGGTTTCGAGAAACTGCAGCTCGTGCCGTTCCTCATCGTCACACCCCTGATCTTCCTTGGCGGCAGCTTCTACTCCATCGACATGCTGCCGCCGTTCTGGCAGACGGCCACGCTCTTCAACCCAGTCGTCTACCTCATAAGCGCCTTCCGATGGAGCTTCTACGGCGTCGCCGACGTGAGCGTCAGCCTGAGCGTCGCCATGACGGTCTTCTTCCTGACCCTGTGCCTGACGGCGGTCTGGTGGATCTTCAAAACGGGCTACCGCCTGAAGACGTAGCGCTTCGACCGAGAGGTTGGCTGGTCGGTCTGTTCTTGTGCAGACTCCCCGTGTCTTTTTCTCCGCGTGTGCGATCATCCAGGGGATGGTACGGAAAATTCGGTTATTCCAAGCCTCATTCAGACTACGAAAGACGGGCAAGGTTCGATTAGGGAAAGGTGGGTTGGCGCGTGGACGTGATGAGGGGTTTCGAGAAACGGAATGAGAGCACGTCGCTCGCGGGCGTGGACAACCTTATGCTGCACTTCACACCCTACTCGGAGGACTGGTCCAAGCTGCCCGTCATCGTCTCCGGCGAGGGCTGCTACGTCACCGACGATCGGGGGCGCAGTTACCTGGATGGTCTCGCGGGCCTCTTCACCACCCAGGTAGGAAACGGAAGGGCGGAGCTCGCAGAGGCCGCAGCATCACAGATGAAGGAGCTTGGCTTCTTCCCCAACTGGAGCTTCCAGCACCCCAGGAGCCTCGAGCTCGCGGCCAAGATAGCCGAGATAGCGCCAGGGGATCTCAACAGCACCTTCTTCGTCTCCTCGGGCTCGGAGGCGGTCGAGACGGTCATAAAGCTGGCGAGGCAGTACCACAAGGCCAACGGGGAGCCTGGCCGGTACAAGATCATCTCGCGAAAGGTTGCCTACCACGGCACCACGATGGGGGCGCTCTCCGCGACCGGCCTTCCAGACTACAAGGCCCCGTTCGAGCCCCTCTTGCAGGGCTTCGATCACGTAAAGAACACCCAGCAGGACCCGGAGGGCGCGGCCGACGCCATAGAGGAAGCCATCGAGTTCGGGCCGCCGGAGGCGGTCGCCGCTGTGATCCTGGAGCCGGTGCAGAACGGCGGGGGGTGCCTCGTTCCGCCGCCCGACTACTGGAAGCGGGTGCGCGAGATCTGCGACCGTCACGGCGTCCTCCTCGTCTCGGACGCCGTCATCTGCGCTTTCGGCCGCCTCGGCGAGTGGTTCGGCATCGAGCGCTTCGGCGTCGTCCCTGACATGACCTCGTTTGCCAAGGGCGTCACATCCGGCTACCTGCCGATGGGCGGCGTCGTCGTCAACGACAAGATAGCCTCCACGCTAAAGGGCAAAGAGTCGATGTTCATGCACGGCTCGACGTTCGGGGGGCATCCGGTCTGCTCGGCGGTGGCCTTGGAGAACATCAAGATCATGGAGCGCGAGAACCTGCTGCAGAACGTGCGCGACCTGGAGGGGCACTTCAGGGACGAGCTCAGGCGTATGGCGGCGGACCATCCAGTGGTCAAGGAGGTCAGGGGGGTGGGCTTCTTCTGGGGGGTTGAGATCAGGGCGCAGTGGCCCGACGGGACCCCGATCACGGGGCGGGACTATCAGGAGTACTTCAAGGGCGTGCTTCCCCGGAGCCTCTTGAAGAACGGCCTGATCTGCCGCTTCGACGACAAGGAGGACCCAGTGATCCAGTTCTCCCCGGCGCTCACCTCGGACCGCGAGACCCTCAGCCGCATAGCCGAGATCACGGGCCAGGCCCTCTCCGAGCTGGAAGGGGAGATCGGCCGCCGGGGACACCGGGGCTAACGCGAGGTACCCGCGCTTGTCGGACGTGGAGACGACGGGTTTTGCTGCCCCTTGAGTTGCGTACATCCGGGAGCCGGTAGATCATGGGTGGTCGGCAGTCTTGATCGACGCACGCAAACAGGGCCAGCAGGAGAGCAGGACGCATGACCGAGATCGATGCCGCGCTTCGTGAGCGGATAGTTCGGACCGTCGAGGCGCAACGCGAGGACACCGTGCGGCTGTTGCAGGATCTCGTACGCGTCCCGTCGGTGACGGGGGACGAGGGCGCGGTTCAGGAGGTCGTCGCGGAGGCGTTCCGGAGCAGCGGTCTCGCGGTCGAGCGGTGCGAGGCGACGCCCGAGCAGGTCTTGCCCCACTACGGGCACGTCGGCGTGCAGACGGGGTTCGCGAACCGTCCGAACGTGGTCGGCATCAGGGGCGGCAGCGGCGGTGGAAAATCCATCCTGCTGAACGCGCACGTGGACACCGTGGAGAACGGGAACTCCGGCGCCTGGACCCATGGCCCGCTCTCGGGGGCGGTCGCCGACGGGCGCCTGTACGGCCGCGGTTCGTGCGACATGAAGGGCGGCCTGGCGACCTTCGTCGCCGCGCTGCGGGCGCTCGGGAAGCTCGGCATCGGGCTTCGGGGAGACGTGACGGTCGCCGCCACCGTCGGCGAGGAGGACGGCGGCGTCGGGGCGCTGGTGACTATCCTGGAAGGGTACCGGGGCGACGCCGCCCTGATCAGCGAGCCCACCCGGCTCGCGCTCGTGCCGGCCCAGGCCGGCTCGGTGGTCTTCCGCCTGAGGGTGACCGGCAGCGCGGTCCACGCCGCGGTGCGCCACCGGGGGGTCTCGGCCTTCGAGAAGTTCGTCCCGATCTTCGAAGACCTCCGCCTGCTGGAGCGGGAGCGCACGGCCGCGCTCTCCCACCCCCTCTTCGACGGCATGGAGGACAAGGTCCCCATCAACGTCGGCATCGTGCGCTCGGGCAACTGGGCGGTGACGGTGCCAGAATCGCTAGAGGCAGACGTCCGCGTCGGCATGCTACCGGGCGAAGAGGTCGGGACCCTGCAGGCCTCCGTCGAGGAGCGCATCATGGCCGTCGCGAACCTCGACCCGTGGCTGCGCGGGCACCCGCCCGAGATCGAGTGGTTCGGCGGCCAGACCATGCCGGTGGAGGTTCCGCTAGACGCCCCGATCTCCGAGGCGGTGATGCGCGCCCACGAGTGCGTGACGGGCGCCGCCCCGGCCGTGGAAGGCGTGAGCTACGGCGCGGACATGCGGCTCTTCATCCACTTTGGGCAGATGCCCTGCGTGATGTACGGGGCCGGGGACGTCGGCTGGGCGCACAGCGCCGACGAACACATCGTCATCGACGACCTGCTGACGGCGAGCAAGACCATCGCCTGCCTCCTGGTCGACTGGTGCGGCGTGGCCGAAGGCTCCCACGGCATCCCGTAACGTCCCGGGAACCGGAGCGAGGTTTCCGGGGAACGGATGGTGATTGGCGATCCGGTTCGGCCTGCCCAAGGTCTTGGCGGGTCGGTTGTGTCATGCCCTAACCGCTTTGCCCGTTCTCTTTGGGGGGCTGGTCCTGCTTGGTCGCGGCATGAGGCTCGCCTGAGAAAGCCCCGTTGGTCCGCTGCAAGTCTCCCAGTTCTCCGGGTGGTATGTGGCAACGGTACTGGTGGCCGTCCGCGTCGCGCTGCCACGGCGGCGCTTTGTCGCGGCAGAGGTCGCCCAGGAACCGGGGGCAGCGGGTGTGGAAGCGGCAGCCTGACGGCGGATCGCTGGGGCTCGGCATCGGCCCGTCGAGCTTGATGCGCGGGCGCGAACCGTCGAGGTCTTCGAGCGTCGTCATGGCCGAGACGAGCGCCTCGGTGTAGGGGTGGTGCGGGGGGTCGAAGACCGCCCGGGCCGGGCCCACGTCGACGAGTTGGCCGAGGTACATGACACCGATGCTGTCGGCGAGGTACCGGACGACGTTGAGGTCGTGGGAGATAAAGAGGTAGGAGACCTTCCTGTCCGCCTGCACGTCCAGCAGCAGGTTCAGGATGGCCGCCTGCACCGAGACGTCGAGGGCGCTGACCGGCTCGTCGCACAGGACGAGCGCGGGCTCCCCGGCGAAGGCCCGGGCGATGGCGACCCGTTGCTTGAGGCCGCCCGAGAGGGCCGACGGGCGCACCTGCAGGTGCCGCGGCTCCAGGCGCACCGAGGAGGCCAGATCCAGGGACCGCCGCTCCCGCTCGCGGCCGTTCTTTACGCCGGCGAGCAGCAGCAGGGCGCGGCCCAGGATGCGCCGGACGGAGTGGCGCGGGTTCAGCGAGGTGTCCGGGTTCTGGAAGATCATCTGCAGCTTGCGGCGCAGCTCGGCGTTGCGCCGGTGCTCGGAGACGGAGATGTCCAGCCGATCCTCGAACGTGGCCCGGCCGGAGGAAGCATCCACCAGCCCGCTGAGGCACCTGGCGAGCGAGGTCTTGCCGCTCCCCGACTCGCCGACGAGCCCGAACACCTCGCCCTGGCGCACCTCGAAGGAGACGCCCGCCACCGCCTGCATGCTGTTCCCGGTCGTCCCGTAGCTCTTTACGAGGTCCTCGACTTTAAGCAGCGTCGCCCCGTCCGACGGCGGCTGCGGCGTTACCTGCTGCTCGCCTGAGGGTATCGCGGGCACCTCGTCGTGGTAGTGGCAGCGGCTGATGCGGTCTTCCCCCGTGTCGTAGGGCGGCGGCGGCTCGGTGTGGCAGCGCTCCCGGGCAATGGGACAGCGGGAGGCGTACACGCAACCGGGCAGGTCGGCGCCTAAAGGGGGCAGCGAACCGGGGATCGGCTCCAGGCGCAGGGCGTCCTTGCGCATGCCTCGCCGGGGCACGCAGCGCAGGAGCCCCAGAGTGTAGGGGTGGCGCGGCTGGCGGAGGAGTTCGTCGGACGGGCCCTCTTCGATCAGGCGCCCGGCGTAGAGCACGCCCACCCGCTCGCACACGCGCCTGACGACGCCGAGGTTGTGGCTGATAAAGAGAATGGAGGTATCGAAATCGCTGCGCAGTTGCTCGACAAGGTCGAGTACCTCGGCCTCGACGGTCGCGTCAAGCCCGGTGGTCGGCTCGTCGAGGACGAGCAGCTCCGGGTCCGTGGAGAGCGCCATGGCGATCATGACCCGCTGCTGCTGCCCGCCGGAGAGCTCGTGCGGGTAGCGCCTGAGGACCCGGCCGGGGTCGGTGATGCTCACCTTCTCGAGCATGGCCCCCGCTTCTTTCAGGGCCGCCGTCTTGTCCATCCCGCGGTGCTGACGGTACACCTCGGAGATCTGGGCCCCCACCCTCATGGAGGGGTTCAGGGCGCTCGCGGGGTCCTGGTAGACCATCGCCATCCGGCTCCCGCGCCAGCGGCGCAGCGTGGCCTCGTCGGCGCCCAGCAGGTCGTCGCCCGCGAAGGTGACGCGGCCCGAGTCGACGAGGGCGTTGGCCGGGAGGTAGCGCATGAGCGCCATCGCGACCGTCGACTTGCCGCAGCCGGACTCGCCGACCAGCCCGTAGGCCTCGCCGGGCCGGATCGAGAGGGTGAGGTCCTCGATCACGCGCAGGGGACGCTTGCGCCGGAGGTAGCTGATGGAGAGCCCCTCGATATCCACGACCGGGCGGCCGTCCGCGACGCTCACTCCTCGACCGCCTGCAGGAGCCCGTCGGCCACGAGGTTGACCGCGACCACCAGCGTGGCGAGCGCGAGCGCCGGGAAGACCACCACCCAAGGCGCCGCCTGCAGGTAGACGCGCCCGAGGGAGATGGTCAGGCCCCAGTCCGGCGACGGCTCCTGGATGCCAAGCGAGAGAAAAGACAGCGTGGCCGAGGTGAAGATCGCGTACCCGAGCCTGATGGTCGCCTCGACGGCGATGGGCGAGAGGATGTTCGGCAGGATCTCAGAAACCATGATGTACCCCCCCGACTCGCCGCGCAGCCGGGCCGCGGCCACGTATTCGCGCTCCCGCTCGGAGAGCACCGACGAACGCACGGTCCTAGCGACGATGGGCATAAAGACGACCCCGATCACGAGCACCACGTTGACCTTGGAGGACCCCAAAACGGAGAGCACGAGCACGGCGATGATGATGAGCGGGAACGCGAGCAGCGCGTCCACGACCCGCATGATCACGTCGTCCACCAGGCCCCGGTAGTACCCCGTGACGAGCCCGACCGCGATGCCGCCCACCATCCCAAGCGCCGTTCCGAGCGGGGCGACCGTCAGCACGGAGCTCGCCCCCGCGAGAACGCGTGACAGCACGTCGCGGCCGAGGTTGTCTGTGCCGAACCAGTGCTCGCCAGAGGGCGGGGCGAGGCTCGCCGTGGGGTCCACGGCCTGCGGGTCGTAGGGCGCCACAATCCCCCAAAACAGGGCCATAAGCACCCAGAACACCAGGATTACCGCGCCCGTCAGGAAGGTCTTCGACGAGGCCGCGGCAACGGCGAGGTCCCACAAACCCTCCCGGCGATCGGGTGTCCTCGACGGCAACGGCCCGACGGCGACCGCGGTCGCGTCGCGTCCCTCCATCAGCGGCCCACCCGGATGCGCGGGTTCAGGACGGCGTACAGCGAGTCGGCCACGAGGTTGGAGAGCATGTACAGGAGGGCGACGACCAGCACCGTCGCCTCCAGCACGGGCAGGTCGTGTCCCACCGCCGAGTCGAGCAGCAGCTTGCCGATGCCGGGGTAGTTGAAGAGGGTCTCGACGACGACCAGGCCCCCGAAGAGGTAGCCGACCTGCACGCTGACGACGCTTATGGTGGGCAGGAGGGCGTTACGCAGGACGTGGCGCCAGATCAAGGCCCACCGAGACAGGCCCTTGAGGACCGCCGTTCGGACGTAATCCGAGGCCAACGCCTCCACCGTCCCGGCCCGGGCCATGCGGGCGATGTAGCCGAAGAGCACGAGCATCAGCGGGATGGACGGCAGGAAGAACTGGCGCACCACGTCCACCGGGTTGGCCGACGGCACCTGCGAAGAGACCGGGAACCAGCCCAGCTCCACGGCGAAGATAACCAGCACGATCACCCCGACGACGAACTCGGGCAGCGCGATGAGCGAGAGCCCGGTGACGGAGATCGCCCGGTCGATAAACCCGTCCCGGTAGAGGGCGGCGAGCACGCCAAGTCCAATAGACACGGGTACGATAAACGCCAGGGCGAAGGCGCCGAGCAACACGGAGTTGACCGCCCTCTCGACCACCAGCGGCCTTACGGGCGTGTTGAGCAGAAAGGAATCCCCCCACTCCCCCCTGACGAAGTCACCCAACCAGCCCGCGTAGCGCACCACAAGCGGGCGTTCCAGCCCGAGCTCGCGGTTGAGCCTCTCGACCTGCTCGTTGGTGGCGAAGGGACCCAGGATCGTGCGCCCCACGTCGCCTGGCAAAACCTCGGCCACGGCGAAGACCACGACCGAGACCAAGACGAGGGTGATAGCACTCAGCCACAGCCTCCTGAGCAGAAACCGTCCCGCGGTCCCGCCGCGACCCCGCCGCCACCTCTGGACGAACCGAAGGCTCACCCCGAGAGCCACACCGAGGACATGTCGAGCACGATGTTCGGCCCCTTGGCGAGCCCCTGGAAGTTGTTCCTTACCGCGCGCAGCTCCCTGGCCCAGTAGCTGATGATGCCCGGAACCTCTTCCTGCTGAAGCGTGGCGGCCTGCGTTGCCAGTTCCTTTCGGCGCCCCTCGTCGAGCTCGCCGTCGAACTCGCGCACCAGGCCGTCGTACTCCTCATTGCACCAGTGGGCCGCGTTCCAGATGCCGTCGCACAGGTAGGCCGGCGCTATCGTCTGGCTGGCGCTCCCCCGCGACGCCCAGTCGACGACGCCAAGGGGCACCTCCAGCCACGGCTGGTTGTCCCCCGAGCCGTAGTACGAAGCCTGGTCCATGATGTTCAGCGACACGTTTATGCCGGCCTCTTTGCACTGCTCCTTGAGCGTCACGGCGTACTGCGGGATCTCCAAAAAGCGCTCCGTGGTGAGCTCCACGTCTACGCCGTTGGGGTGCCCGGCGTCGGCGAGCAGCTTCTTCGCCCGGGCGACGTCCCGCTTGCGCTGGGGCACCGCAGAACCCGAGGGCGAGTTGGGGTAGACGGGGGCGAACGGGTGGTCGTTGCCGAGGTCGGCCTTCCCGTCGAGAAGCCCCTGGGAGAGCGCGGGGCGGTCCAGGCTCAGCGCGAGCGCCTGTCGCACCCGCTTGTCTGTGAAGGGCTCCTTGTCCACCCGCATGTGCAGGCCCCGGTACTCGCTCGACGGGTTCTCCAGGATAACGACGTTGGAGTCGCTGAAAACCGCCTGGGAGCCCTGGAACGGTATCTGGGGTACGGCTTCGACCTCGCCCGCCTGCAGCGCCAGCACGAGCGGGGAGTTGTCGTCGTAGAAGTTGGCCTCGACCCCGTCCATGTAGGGCTTGCCCTTGTCCCAGTAGTTCGGGTTCTTGACGTAGGTCGCGCCCTGGTTCGGCCGGTACTCCTTGAGGATGTACGGGCCCGTCCCGATGCCGCCTTTGCTGAAAGATCCTATCTCGTAGTCTTTTGGCAGGATCACGGCGTTGTAGTTGAACAACGAGAGGAGATAGGGGAAGTCGATGTAGGGACGGTCGAGGTTGAAGCGCACCGTCTTGGCGTCGACCTTCTCCGTCTGCTGGTAGGAGAGGATGCCCCCGAAGGCCGAGAGCGCCGCCGACTCATTGTCCGGGTTAGTGAGGCGGTCGAAGGTCGCCACGACGTCGTCGGCGGTCATGGTCGAGCCGTCGTGGAACTTCACGTCCTCGCGCAGGGTGAAGGTCCACTCCTTGGCCCCGTTGCCCGGCTCCCACTTGGTCGCCAGCTTGGGCTCCAGCGTGAAGTCCGGCCTCGGGAAACACAACCCCTCCGCGGCGACCTGGGTCACGAAGACGGCCCCGCTGCTAAACAGCGTTACCGGGTCGGGGTCCGAGGCCGGCACCACGAGGCCCAGTCGGCCGGTCCCCCCCCGCTTGACGGGCCCGGCGGGCTGCTGCTGGTTTGCCTGTCCCCCCTCGGAGCCGCAGGCGGCCAGGAGAGAGCCGGCAAGCGTGATCGAGGCCCCCGCCACGGTAATACGCCGCAGAAACTCCCCCCGGCTCATGCGGCCGGCCCGCCGCTCCTCCAACAGATGATACGTGTAGTCGTCTATCTCCGCTACCTCCCCAGCATCGAATGCGGCGCGCCAAACAACGCCGCGATACACATCTTCATGGACGCAGTATTGCATGTGCAAAATGCATACGCAAATTTGGTTGATACTTGAATGTCATTTGCCGGTGCCGGTACGCGGTAGGGCGGGATCCCGCCCCACCGACGCGCCTGCGCGCGGGCTTAGGCCTTCCGTTTCCCGGATACGCGTCCCAGCGAGAGGCATTTGACGTCGAAGTACTCCTCGACCCCGTATCGGCCCCCCTCGCGGCCGAACCCGGACTCTTTCAGGCCGCCCGAGGGTGTCTGGTCCGTGGCGGGCAGGCCGTCGTTGGCGCCGAGGATGCCGTACTCCAGCTCCTCCGCCAGACGCCAGACGCGGCCCACGTCGCGGGTAAAGTAGTAGGCGGCGAGGCCGTAGTTCGTGGCGTTGGCGCGGGCGACGACTTCCTCCTCGGTGTCGAAAGGCAGCACGGCGGCGACGGGCCCGAAGGTTTCCTCGTGGGCCAGGAGCATCGAGTCGTCGGCCCCGCGGAGGACCGTCGGCTCGTAGAAGTTGCCGCGGCCCCCGATCCTTCCTCCCCCGAGCGCCACCGTGGCGCCTCTGTATCTCGCGTCCTCGACGTGGCGCTCGACCTTCTCTACCGCGGCGGGCTCGATGAGCGGGCCGACCTTGACGCCGCTCCGGAGGCCGTCGCCGACCTTCATCCCTTTCATGCGTTCCACGAGGCGGCGGGAGAACTCCTCTTCGATCTCCCGTTGCACGAAGATGCGGTTGGCGGAGATGCAGGTCTGGCCCGCGTTGCGCATCTTGGAGGAGATGGCGTCCTCCACGGCCTCCTCCAGGTCCGCGTCCTCGAAGACGATGAAGGGGGCGTGGCCGCCAAGTTCCAGAGAGAGGCGCTTTACCGTGCCCGCGGCCTCCCGCATGAGGATCTTCCCGACCTCCGTCGAGCCGGTAAAGGAGAGCTTGCGCACGCGCCGGTCCTCCATGATGGCGGACGAAAGGTCGGCGGGGTCCATCCCGGTGACCACCGAGAGCACGCCTTTCGGAAGCCCCGCCTCCTCGAAGGCCTTCGCGAGCTCCAGCGCCGAGAGCGGGGCGAGCTCCGAGGGCTTGACCACCATCGTGCATCCGGCCGCGAAAGCCGCCCCGACCTTGAGGACCACAGAGGACGCCGGGAAATTCCAGGGGGTCACGGCGGCGGAGATTCCCACGGGGCGTTTGAAGATGAAGATCCTCTTGTCCGGTGAGTCGGCGGGCATCGTCTCGCCGCGCACGCGCCGGGCCTCCTCCGCGAAACGGTCGAGGCAGGACGCGGCGTACATAACCTCGCCCTCCGACTGGGCGAGCGGCTTGCCCTGCTCCAGCGTCATGACCCGCGCCAAATGCCCTACCCGTCCGCGTATCAGGCGGGCCGCTTCGGAGAGGACGCCGGCCCGCTCCCCCGCGGTCGTCCTGCTCCATTCCCGCTGGACGCGCGCGGCGGCCTCGATGGCCCCCCGCATGTCGGCCGCCCTTCCGTCGGGCAGGGTCGCCACCGTCTCGCCGGTGGCCGGGTTCGTCACCCCAAAGGTCCCGCCCGATACGGCATCCCGCCACTCCCCGCCCACAAACAAACCGTAGCCCATCTCCGACACGTCGACCTCCTGACGACACCGCGCACGGCGGGATCGCCGGGACTCACCCCGGTTCGTGACCCCACGCATACGCGCAACAAACCAACCAGACACCAGCGCGCGAAGCTCTCTACCGGGCCTTCGTTCGGCCCCGGGAGTGGCGCGGGCCCGTTACGCCAGGAACTTTGCACGGGCGTAGTCCTACTCGCACGGCACCCATCCTGCCCGGAGGTCGCGCGCAACGCCTCCTCGACCCTCTGCGGCATCTTGGCGAACGGGCAGGCGGACGTCAACCCACGTTGGCCCGGGGCCAACCGGCGAGAGGCGGGTCGTTACAACGTGGTCGCAGCCTGCGTGGCCCGGGAGCTTCGGAAGCGTTGGCGAGACGGTCGTCCGGTTTATGGGCCCACTGGTTGTAGGGACACACCAGCGATCGGGAATAATACACGTCCGCGAGGCGTGTTGCCCTCCGTTGCCCGGCCGCTAGGTGGTCGCCCGCTGCTCTACAATGCTCCCGATCACCCGAGATGGAAGGCGAAAAAGAGCGTGAAGATGGATCGGACCGTCGGACTTGTCGCGTAGGGCGTTGTTGTGGACCATCGTCTACCTGGCCTCGGCCGGGCTCGCGCTGCACCTGGTGCTGCCGCAGTTACCCGGCATCCGGCGTTCGCTTGGCCTCGTCGCGGGATCTTCGGGGCCGCTGCTCGTGGCGGCTTTCGGGGCGATCCTGGCGAGCTTCCTCTGCTACGGGGAGATCCTGGGGCGCTCGGCGGGGGCCGCCGCGGGCTTCGGGGCCTCGGCCAAACGTCGCCGGCGCCGGGGCCTGGGCCGCTTCTTCACCCTGCGCCTGACGGTGGTCGTGCACGGAGCTTACCGGGTGCTGCCCGGCGGCGGGGGCGCCACGGCGGCCGTAACCTACGCGGCCCTGCGCACCCGCGGCCTCTCGCCCGCGAAGGTGGGCCTCGCGGTAACCGCCACGGGGGCCCTCATGTACGGCGTGTTGGGCGCCTGGCTCCTGCTCTCGCTCCTCTACCTGATCCTCGACCGGGAGCTGAACCGCCTGGCCACGCTGGGCGCGCTCCTCCTGTTCGCCCTTACCATCGCGGCCGTCGTGGCAGCCCTCGTCGCCCAACGCCGGCCCCGGGCGGTCCGCAAGGCCCTGTCCGGCATCCTGTACTGGGTAGGGCGCCCCTTCCTGCGGCGGCGCTGGTCCCGCGAGAGGACGGAGGACTGGGCAGAGAGGGTCGTCTCCTGGCTCAGAGATGAGGCGAAGGTCCTCGGTGACCAGCTCCTCGGCAGCCCCTCCCGGACGCTCAAGCTCGGCGCGTTGGCCCTGGGCTACTGGGCCTTCGACGCGCTGTGCCTGCTCGTCGTGTTTCTGGCTTTGGGTGTCGAGTTCGGCGCCGTCGGGCTCCTCGTGGCCTACGGGGTGGCGACCGCGGTCGGCAACCTGCCCATCACCCCAGGCGGCCTCGGGACCTTCGAGGCCGCCATGCTGGGCACCCTCGCCCTCCTGGGCTACGGCCCGGATGCCGCCATCGCCGTGCTCGGCTACCGCCTCTTCAACTTCTGGCTCCCCATCCCCCTGGCCGTGCTCCTCTACCCGACCCTGAACTTCGGGGCCCGCACCGGCTGACGCGACCGTGCTCCGCGGCCCTTGCTATCATCGCCACCACAGAGGATGAGAACCGGGAGGTATCCAGGCATGACAGAACCCGAGATCAAGCCCTACGGCTCGTGGAGGTCTCCGATCTCCTCGGACCTCATCGTCCAGGGCGCCGTCGGCCTGAAGAACACCGCCATCGATGACGGAGACGCCTACTGGCTGGAGGGCCGCCCCGGCGAAGGCGGCCGTAACGTCGTCGTCCACCGCACTTCCGACGGCACGACGAGAGACGTCAACCCCCAACCGCTCAACGCCCGCACCCGCGTCCACGAGTACGGCGGCGGGGACTTCCTGGTCCGCGACGGCACGGTCTTCTTCTCGAACTTCGACGACCAGAGACTCTACTCCGTGAGCCCGGGCGGCGAACCGAGGCCGCTCACGGCCGAGCCCGACCACCGCTACGCGGACATGGCCCTGGACGGGGCCAGAAACCGCCTGATCTCCGTCCGCGAGGACCACTCGGGGACGGGCGAACCCGTCAACGAGCTCGTCGGCATCGACCTTACGAACGGCGCGGAGCAGGTCCTCGTCTCCGGCAACGACTTCTACTCCTCCCCCCGCCCGAGCCCGGACGGGCAGAGCCTGGCGTGGCTCTCCTGGAACCACCCGAACATGCCGTGGGACGGCACGGAGCTGTGGGTTGCCGACCTTGACGAAGACGGGATGCCGACCGCGATGGAGCAGGTGGCCGGCGGCCCCGACGAGTCGGTCTTCCAGCCCGAATGGTCGCCCGAAGGGACGCTCCACTTCGTCTCCGACCGGACTGGCTGGTGGAACCTGTACCGTGTGAGCGGGGGCGCGGTCGAGCCGCTCTGCCCGATGGAGGCCGAGTTCGGGCTGCCGCAGTGGGCCTTCGGGATGTCCTCTTACGCGTTTCTGTCTCCGGCGCGAATAGTGTGCGCCCTGGTAGAGCGCGGCGTCTTCCGGCTCGCCGTCCTCGACACGGCGTCCGGAGAGCTGGCGGAGATAGAGACGCCGTACTCGACCGTCGGCTCTCTCCGGTCGGACCCGGACTTCGGCACGGTCCTGTTTCTGGCCGGTTCCTCGACGGAGCCCTCCTCCGTCGTCCGGCTGGACGCGGAGACGGGCCGACGCGAGGTGCTGCGGCGGTCGAGCGACCTGGAGGTGGACCCGGGCTACCTCTCCGTCCCCGAAACCGTCGAGTTCCCGACGGAGGGCGGCCTGACGGCCCACGGTTTCTTCTACCCGCCGGCGAACAGGGACTACGCGGCGCCCGGGGGCGAGCTTCCGCCGCTGCTCGTCCACAGCCACGGCGGCCCGACCGCGATGACGACGGCGACGCTGGACCTGAGCACCCAGTACCTGACGAGCCGCGGTTTCGCCGTGCTCGACGTCAACTACGGCGGGAGCACGGGCTACGGCCGCGAGTACCGGCGGCGGCTCGACGGGATGTGGGGCGTGGTGGACGTGGACGACTGCGCGGGCGGGGCGAGGTATCTCGCCGAGCGGGGACTCGTGGACGGCGGGCGACTCATGATCGCCGGCGGCAGCGCCGGCGGGTATACGACGCTCTGCGCGCTGGCGTTCAGGGACGTCTTCGCGGCGGGCGCTAGTCACTTCGGCGTCAGCGACGCCGAGGCCCTGGCGAAGGAGACGCACAAGTTCGAGTCGCGTTACCTGGATGGCCTGATCGGGCCCTACCCGGAGCGCGCCGACCTCTACCGGGAACGCTCCCCCATCCACCACACGGAAGGCCTCTCCTGCCCCGTCGTCTTCTTCCAGGGCCTCGAAGACGAGGTAGTCCCCCCGAACCAGGCCGAAACGATGTTCGAGGCCCTCAGGGACAAAGGCCTCCCCGTCGCCTATGTCCCGTTCGAGGGCGAGCAGCACGGCTTCCGCCGCGCGGAGAACATCAAGCGCGCGCTGGAGGGCGAGCTCTTCTTCTACTCGCAAGTCTTCGGCTTCGACCTCGCAGACGACATCGAGCCCCTTCGCATAGAGAATTTGGGGACACCGTGAGAGACGAGCCAACGGTACGTCGCGGCGAACCGGCGGATCTCGAGCCCGCGCTGGAGGTGTGGCGCGCGGCCGAGGAGGCCCGCCGGGACGGCGCCCCCGTGCCGCCGGAGCACGGCGGGCGCGTGCGGGGCCACATGCAGAACCCGAGCGCCTTCCTCTTCGTTGCCGGGGCGGCGGACGGTATCGTGGGCATGGCCGTCGGGATGCAGGGCCTCGCGGACGACGGCGCCGGGCCTCCGATAGAAGGTCTCTGCCACGTCGGGGCGGTGTTCGTCGCACCGGATCGCTGGGGAGAGGGCCTCGGCGGAGGGCTGGTGGAAGCGGTGCTCTCCGAGGCGCGCTCCCGGGGCTACGGCCGCGCGCAGCTCTGGACGCACGCAGACAACGCCCGCGCCTACCGCCTCTACCAGAGCCGCGACTTCAGGCGGACCGGCCGCGAGAAACAGGACGACCTGGGGGAGACCATCGTCCACTACGACCGCAACCTCTAGCAACATGCAACGGGCGAAGCGCGGGGACGACTCTTCCGCAAACAACCCCGTAGGGGCGGGTTTCAAACCAATGGTGTCGCATAAAACCGAAGAGGGACTCCTCACAGCGGGTTGCGCTAAAGTTGATCCTCGGCGAAACTACCTGGCATGAGAGCGTACTCGAAAGACCTCAGGCTCAAGGTGCTGGATGCCGTTGATCG
>JALZNL010000184.1 GCA_030857715.1 Actinomycetota bacterium
CCCCACGAAGAGACCAGCCCCGATGATCCCACCGAGCGAGATCATGGTCATGTGACGCCGCTTCAAGCCAGGTTGCAGTTTGCCTTCTTGTACACCCGTGGTACCTTGCCGCTCCGCACCCGCCTCGGCCATGCCTCCCCCTTCATCGACGCTGCATCC
Organism: Actinomycetota bacterium; assembly: GCA_030857715.1. The sequence continues at coordinate 160 of JALZNL010000184.1, forward strand.
CCAGGGGCGCAGCTTACATGCTACGCCCGTTCCCGTACAACCCGGATAAAAGGGTGCGCCGCGGCCTACCTGGTCCCGCTGAGAAACTTCCCGGGATCCGTATACGGCAGGCCGTGTGCCTCGGCCACCGGCCCGTGCACGAGCTCCCCGCCGAGCGTCGAGAGGCCCTTCGCCAGGTTCGGGTCGGCTGAGGAAGCGCCTTCGACGCCCTCGTCCGCGATTCTGATTAGGTAAGGCAACGTCACGCTCGTGAGCGCGAGCGTCGAGGTCCTCGCCACGGCCCCAGGAATATTCGCCACGCAGTAGTGGACGACGCCCTCCTCGACGTAGGTCGGGTCCGAGTGGGTCGTCGGGCGGCTCGTCTCGAAGCAGCCGCCCTGGTCGATGGCGATGTCCGCAACCACCGAGCCGGGCCTCATGCTCGCGATCATCTCCCGGCTCACCAGCTTGGGCGCCTTGGCCCCCGCCACGAGCACCGCCCCTATGACCACGTCGGATTCGGCCACGTAGAAGGCCGTGCGGGCGCGGTTCGGTATCACGAGGTCGACCCGCCCCTCGAAGATGTCCGAGAGGTATGCGAGCCTCTTGGGGTTGATGTCCAGCACCCTCACTATCGCCCGCATCCCGATGGCTATCTTTGCCGCCTCGGTGCCGGAGATGCCCCCGCCGATGATCGTGACCTTGGCCGCCGGCGTCCCCGGCACGCCCCCGAGCAGGAGCCCCGCCCCGCCGTTGGGGCTCTCCAGGTGGTGCGCCGCCGCCTGCACGGCCATCCTGCCGGCCACCTCGCTCATCGGCGTGAGCAGCGGCAAACTCCCGTCCGGCAGCTCGACGGTCTCGTAGGCGATGGAGTCGATCTTCTTCTCCATCAGGAACTCCGTGAGCCCCTTGTCCGCCGCGAGGTGCAGGTAGGTGAAGAGCTGCTGCCCCTCCCGGAAACGGTCGTACTCCTCGGGAACAGGCTCCTTGACCTTCACGATCAAATCCGCCGCCTCGAACACCTCCTCCGGCCCGTCCACCAGACGCGCGCCCGCCGCCTCATACTCCTCGTCGGTGAAGCCCGCCCCGCCGCCAGCCCCGGCCTCGACCACGACCTCGTGGCCGTGGTGGACGAGTTCGAAGACCCCGTCCGGCTGCATGGAGACGCGGCCCTCCATGTCCTTGATCTCCTTGGGTACCCCCACGACCGTCGCCATGGCGAATCCTTTCATCCAGGGAACATACGACTTTCCTACCTTATAACAACGTTACTATAAACATGCAATGTTGCTGTTAGCACGACCGGTGGTGGATCTACGGCGGCTTGCTTTTCCGGTGGGACGATTACAATAATTATTCAACGATACCGGGACGGACCCGGGGTTTCGACGGGAGGCGGATTGGCGGCTAACGGTGGTTCGGTTGGGTTCTCCATAGGCGAGGTTTCGCAGGCGGTAGGGTTGGCGCCGCAAACCTTGCGATTGTGGGAGAGGGAGCGCCTGGTCAGGCCGCGGAGGACGGACCGGGGGTACCGGGTCTACACGGAGCCCGACGTGAGGCGGCTGCGGGAGATCAAGCACCTCAGGAAGGTCGAGGGATTGAACTTCGCCGCCATCCGCAAGCAGCTCGGCGACGCGCCGGAGAACGGTGAGGCTAACGGGGTTTCGTCGGGGGGATCGGCGGAGGCGCCGGGCGAGCGGCTGCGGCGGCTGCGGGTCAAGGCGCACAAGACGCTCAAGGAGGTCTCCGAGGCAACGGGCCTCTCCATAAGCTTCATCTCGGCGCTCGAACGCGGCGGGTCGGGGGCGTCGGTGGCTTCGCTGCGGAGTTTGGCCGGGGCCTACGGGGTGACCATGCGGAAGCTCTTCGGGGCGGACCTGGAGCAGGCGGCGCCGCTCGTCCGCGGCGGCGACCGGCCGACGATGCAGTGGGACAACGGCGTACGCTTCGAGGAGATGGCCTCGGGGGAGAAGGTCATGGACCCTTCGTACATCCGGGTCCCGCCCGGCGCGGGGAGCGAGGGCTTCTACTCGCACATGGGCGAGGAGTTCATTTACGTGATCTCCGGCCACCTGCTCGTCGAGCTCAAGGACCAGGGAGAGTTCCGGCTCGCCCCAGGCGACACCCTCTACTTCCCCTCCACCACCCCCCATCGCTGGTGGGCCGACAGGGAGCCCGTCGAGGCGGTCTACGTCAACACCCCGCCGACGTTCTAGATCGGAAGGTCGAGGGCGATCAGCAACGCCTGGTCCAACCTCGACGCGGCTTCCCGCGAGAGCGAGCCTCGCCTGCGGCCCAGACGTTTCCTGGAGATGGCCCGTACCTGCTCGCCCAGGGCTATGGAATCCGTCCTCAAACCACCCTCGGGTGTCCTCAAGAGTACCTGGCTCGGGTAGACACGGCGGCCCTCCCGGTGGGAGGTGCAGGGAACCGCGATCACCACGTTGCTCGCCGCGTTGATGGCATCCCGGCTCACGACGATGACCGGACGGGTCCCGGCCTGTTCGGAGTCCCTCGTGGGGTCCAGGACGGCATCGTAGACTTCGCCGCGCCTGACCGGCACGCCTAATCCTCCACGGACCGCAGCGCTTCCCAGGAGGCGACATCGAATTCTTCGGCAACCGTCTCAGCCTCATCCCGGTACGCCGGGTCCTCGGCCATGGGTCCAAAAGCCTCGTCGATCCGGGCACGCTCCATCGCGGAGATCTCTCGCCGAAGGGCAATGCTCAACAACTCGTTGCGACTGCGAGCCCTACCCTCGCGGACCGCCCGATCCATACCTTTCAGCAACTCCTCCGGTAATGCTACGGTCGTACGAACCTTTTTTTCCACCGTTCACTCCAGCACTGATGACGTTATTGATGTCACAAATGATAGCATGGGTGTCGTCTACGGAGTCTGATAGCTTTTTGGAGGATCATGGACGCCGACCGTTACCTCGATGCAGTGCTCTCGGTGCCGGTCCTGTCCGGGCCACAGGTCTCCCCGGACGGAAATTGGGTGGCGTGGAGTTGGTCGCGGGTCGGGCCGGCGGCGGACGCGTTCGCCGCCCCGACGGACGGGTCCTCGCCGCCGGTTCGTCTTACGCAGACGGCGGAGGGCGACACGGTGGTGGCATCCTGGGCGCCGGACGGGGAGGCGGTCCTGGTTACGCAGGACACGGACGGGGACGAGCGGGCGCGGCTCTACCGGGTGCGGCTGGACGAACCGGGCGTGATGGAGCCGTTGACAGGGCCGGACCCGAACTACTACCTGGGCGGCGGGCAGTTGCACCCGAACGGCCGCTGGCTCATCTACTCGGCGAACCTCGACGCGGAGAGCGGGGAGGAGACGCAGGTAGACAGGCTCTACCGGCACGATCTGGAGAGCGGCGAGCTCCTGGCGTTGGCCCGGCCCGAGAAGGGCAGCATCCCGTGGCCCGAGCTGAACCGTCCGGGGACCCACGTCCTGTACACGCGCAACGAACTGGACCCGGCGGGGCAACAGGTGTGGCTCGTGGATGTCGAGGGGCGGGAGGACCGTGAGATCCTGAACTTCGGGGACGCGGTAAAGGTCTCGGCCTCGTGGTTCCCGGACGGGCGCCGCGTCCTCTTTCTCGCGGAGGCCGGCCCGTACCGGCGGCTCGGTCTCTGGAGCCTGGACGACAAGGACGTGCGCTGGCTACTGGACGACCCCGGACGCCACGTCGAAGAGGCCTTTGTTCCGCCGAACGGGGGTCCCGTGGTCGTCGTCGAGGTCGAGGGGGCTGGGATCAAAGCCTCCCTGCTGGACGCGGCGTCGAGCACAGAGTCAGCGGCCCCCGACCTCCCTGGCAACCTGGTGCCGCTGGCCCCCGCAGGGGACACCTGGGTCTGCGAACGCTACGACGCCCGCCACCCCGTGGACCTCGTCCGGCTTGGGGAGGACGGGGAGCCTGCCAGCATCACCGGCCTCCCGGAGAGGACGGCCCTGGACCCATCACGGCTCGCGGCGGCCGAGGACTTCCGGTGGCGCTCGGTGGACGGGCTCGAGATACAGGGATGGCTGTACCGGGCCGCGGGTGGGGGCACCGGGACGGTCGTCCTCGTCCACGGCGGGCCGGCGAGCCACGCCGAGGACCGTTTCAACGCCCAGGTCCAGTACTTCGTCGCGCGGGGCTTTCACGTGCTCGCGCCCAACTACCGCGGGAGCACGGGGTTCGGGCTCCCGTTTCAGGAGTCCATAAAAGAGGACGGCTGGGGCGGACGGGAGCAGGAGGACATAAAGACCGGGATAGAAGCGCTGATCGAGGCCGGCGTCGCGACGTCTGGCCGCGTCGGCGTTACCGGGACCTCTTACGGCGGGTACTCGGCGTGGTGGGGGATCACGCACTACCCCCCCGAGCTCGTCGCAGCCTCCGCCCCCGTCTGCGGCATGACCGACCTCATCGTCGATTACCACGCCACCCGCCCGGACCTCCGCCCCTACAGCGAGGAGATGATGGGCGGAACTCCAGAAAGGGTCCCTGACCGCTACCACGAACGCTCCCCCATAAACTCCGTGGCGGACATCCGGGGCAAGCTCTTGATCGTCCAGGGCATGCAGGACCCGAACGTCACCCCGGAGAACGTGGACGTCGTCGTGAGGGCGCTCGGCCGCGAGGGCATCCCCTACGACCTACTCACCTTCGAGGACGAAGGCCACGGCATCTCCCGCCCCTGGAACCTGAAGGTTCTCTATCCCAGGCTGGCAGATTTTTTCGAGGCCGCGTTCGGTTGAGGCATCGGTTGAGGCATCAGGTTTCAGGCTTCAGGCTTCAGGAAAAGCAGGAAGAACCAACGGCACGGTCGTCTCTCCCTGGCTGGAACCCGGACGTTCTACGAACGCTAGCCATCCACATGCCTTGCAAGACGGACAACAAAGACCGAAACCCGATGCCTGAAACCTGTAGCCTGAAACCTACAAAAAACCGACGCCCCGAAGGACGCCGGCCTGGGGTGAAGGGGCTGGTCTACCGTTACCGGCGGTACACCTTCTCGCAGTCGTCGGCGACCTCATCGCCCTTGTCGGCTTCGACGGTGTCGCGGCCGGCGCCGCAGGAGATGATGTCCCGCGCCGAGCCGCCGCCCGCCGCCAGGATGGTGTCGTTGCCCGCGCCGCCGTAGATGCGGTCCACCGACGTGTCGGTCCCGTACTCGCCGGCGCCGTCGAAGAGGGTATCGTCCCCGTCTCCACCCCGGATCTTGTCGGCACCCAGGCCGCCCAGGATGTAGTCGTCGCCCGCGCCGCCGGAGAGGGTGTCGCGGCCGGTGTCGCCGTTGTCGTGGCCGCGCTTGGGAGCCGAGCCGCGGATGTCGTCGTCGCCCGCGCCGCCGAGGATGGTGTCGTTCCCGAAGCCGCCGTTCAGCCAGGAGTCGTTGCCGCCGAGGCCCTTGAT
>JALZNL010000185.1 GCA_030857715.1 Actinomycetota bacterium
CTTCATCCGCCGAACTTGTAGCCGACGCCCCACACGGTCTGCAGGTAGCGCGGGTGGGCGGGGTCGGGCTCGACCTTCTCGCGCAGCCGGCGCATGTGGACCGTCACCGTGCTGGTGTCCGCGGAGAACGCGTAACCCCACACCACTTCCATGAGGTGATCCCGGGTGTAGACCCTGCCTGGGCTCGCGGCCAGGTGGTAGAGGAGGTCGAACTCCCTCGCCGTGAGCGATGCGGGCTCATCCCGCACGAGGACCTCGCGCGTGTTCGGGTCGACCCGCAGCCCGTCGAAGGTGAGGACCTTCTCGTCATCGCCTCCCGGCGGGGGCTCCCCCGCGCGGCGCAGGACCGCCATGACCCTCGCGGCCAGCTCGCGCGGGCTGAAGGGCTTCACCACGTAATCGTCGGCGCCGATGCCGAGGCCGACTATGCGTTCCTCCTCGTCACCGCGGGCGGTCAGCATGATCAGGGGCACCCTCCGCTCGGCCTGCATCCGGCGGCACACCTCCAGCCCGCTCAGCCTGGGCAGCATCAGGTCCAGCACGACGAGGTCCGGGGCGGCGCTGCGGAAGAGCTCCAAAGCCTCCTCGCCGTCGGCGGCCGAGACGACCTCGTGGCCATCCCGGCGCAGGTAGAGGCCGACAACCTCCCGGATGTTCGGTTCGTCGTCGACGATCAGGACTTTTGCCACCGCTGAACTAGTTCCTCCCCTCTCCGCCGGATTATATCCCGCCGCCGACCGGCCCCGCATCAGCCCGTCTCTCGACCGGATGGGCGCCCCCGCAACCGGCGGTCGGCTCGACTTCTTCGGACCTCTCGACCACCAAGACCGGTCTGGCCAAGCACCCTGGCCCGCGAGCAAGGGGCGGACTCCAGACGAGGATGCCTCCGGTCTCGATGCGCCCGCTGCAGATAATTTCCCGACATTCTCAATACACTAACCCGATACGCTTACGCGACGGTTACGGGCCCCTTACGAAAGGCTTAAATCTCGGTGGCCGGCCCCGACTAGAGGAGAAGCGCTATCGTGTCCGTCGGTCTACCCTGCTACCCTCCCGGTTGCACAATGGCCTGGAGAGAACCCCCAGAGAAAGGGAACAGAGTGCCGGAGGTTTGCGGGCCTTGATCCAGTCGCAACCGCGGAGCGTCACGCGGCAGCGGCGAGGTCCGTGCGACGGGTACGCGGTCCGCAAAAAGGGACGGAAGGGTAAATGAGCTTCGCGGTCAAGCTCTTCCGCTCCCGGCTACTCCCGGTCGTCGAACGTCACGGGGATCTCGCCGTCGGGTTCTTGCTCGTCGTCTTTACCCTGGTTGCGGTGCGGGATCTCGTGGCCGGCGGGACCGTCGTCGGCAAGGACACCATCACCCAGTACTACACCTGGTACTCGTACCTGGGTGAGAGGTTGCGCTCTGGAGACCTTCCGGGATGGAACCCGCACCAGTTCTCCGGGGCCCCGTTCGCGGGCGACCCACTGTCCGGCTGGACCTACCTGCCGGCGATGATCCTGTTCACCGCGCTGCCGGTGTCGGCGGCGGCCAAAGGCTACGTGTTCGTTCATCTGCTGCTCGCCGGGCTCTTCACGTACGCCCTCGCGCGGGTGCTCCGCATGAACCTGGCGGGCGCCCTGCTGGCGGCGGTGGCCTACGAGTTCAACGTCTTCGTGTACTGGCGCAACCTGTGCTGCTCCCCGTACGTCAGCGTTATGGCCTGGCTCCCGCTCGCGATCCTGGGCACGGAGCTGGCGGTTCGGAGCGTCCGCTGGCCGGACCGAGTCCTCTGGTTGGGGGTAGGAGGGCTGGCGTTGAGCCAGATTCTGGCCGCGTGGCCCGGGCAGGGCTCCTACTACGCCCTGCTCGCCCTGGGCGGTTACGTGGCCTACCGTACGCTCCTCTCTCCGCCGGAGAACGTCCGCGGTCTTCGGGGCCGGGTCATCGGCTTTCTGTTCCACGGTAGCGGGGTGCTGCTGTTCGGGTTTGGCCTGGCCGCCGCCGGATTGCTGCCCAGGGTGGAATATCAGACGCTCTCCACCCTGGCGGACGGCTACGGCAACATCGAGGGCGTGAGGGCCGCCTGGGGGGGATGGACGTCCGACGACTGGAAGAGGTTGCTGACACCCGGCCTCGTGTACCCCGGCCTCACGGTCCTGGCCCTCGCGGCGCCCCTGGTCGCCAGAGCGCGGCACGCCGTGCCTTTCTTCCTCGTCCTCTCGATCTGCACCCTCGTTCTGTCCAGCCCGGACGGTACGCCGCTTCATTCGGTGCTGTACTTCCTGTTGCCCGGTTTCGAATGGTTACACCCCCACGGCCCCGGGCGGATAAAGGTGATCCTGTACCTCGGGTTCGCACTGCTGGCGGGCGCCACGCTGAGCCGTCTGGGAGAGCGGAACGCGAGGGCCCTGGTCGCCGTCCCTGTCGTGGCCTCGCTCGTGCTGGCGGTTTGCGTCGTGGCGCTTCTCGCGACGGAAGGACCCCCGGCCGGGTTTGGAATAGGCGTTTCCCTGGTTTCGCTGTTGGCCCTCGTCGTAACCAACGCGTGTGTGGCGGTCTACGCCCTCTCTGGGGCGGGACGCCGGGGTGCGGCTTTTCTGATGGTGCTCGTGCTGTTCGTCGACCTGTTCGTTGCGGGGAGGGCGACCCTCGCGGAGCGCGCGACCGCCGACCTGGGGAAGGACCTCGTGAAGGTGGACCTCTCCCGCTACTTCGAGCCCACGGGGGCGTCAAAGTTCCTCCGGTCAGAGACCGAAAACGAGCCCGCCCGCTACTTCGGCTACGGCCCGCGACGCCTGGGCGACGGGAGGAGCTTCAACTACAACAACTGGTTTGCGGAGCGGGACACGAGCGCGCTTCTGGCGAGCAACATGGGGACCCCGTTGGGGCTGCAAAGCATCCAGGGTTACAACGCCGTCCACATCGCCCGGTACGACGAGTACATGGAGAAGCTCAACGGAAGAAGCCAGGGTTACCACAACGCGGACGTGGTCCCTCGGGGACTTGACTCCCCTCTGCTGGACCTCCTCAACGTCAGGTACATGATCGTGCCCGCGGACGTGGAGGCCGACCAGGACGCGTTGTTGGAGCTGAAAGATGTCCACCCGACCGTGTACGGTGACGATCGGGTGGAGGTCCTCGAGAACCGCGACGCGCTTCCCAGGGCCTGGATCGTCCACTCGGCAATAGAGGCTTCGCAGTCGGAGACGCTGAAACAACTGAGCTCCGGTGGGGTGGATCCGAGGCAGACGGCGCTGCTGGAGCGGACACCGCCGGACCTCGACCGCCCGGAGGACCCCTCTGCCGACCGCGCCACGGTAACGGAATATGAGGCCGACCGGATCCAGCTGGAGACCGCAACCGGGGCGCGGGGCCTGCTCGTGCTCAGCGAGGCTTACTACCCGGCTTGGAAGGCTTACGTCGACGGCGAACCGGTCCCCCTCTACGTCGCCGACCACGTTCTGCGGGCGGTCCCGGTGCCCGCGGGAGAACATACCGTCGAGTTGCGCTACGAGTCGTGGTCCCTGCGCATCGGGGTGGCGATCTCGCTCGGGTTCTGCCTGGCGCTTATCGTCCTGGTGGCCGCCAGAGTACGGCGCCGACCGAGGAGCGCGGACGAAACCCCGACCGGGAACGCCGTCTAGACCAGGGCGTGTCGTCCATCCGAATCGGACGCCAGGATCGCCCGTTTGAGGGGGGAGGGGCGCAACCGATAAAGGGCGGGACGGCCTGGTCCGTCGGCCGACCTTCGGAGAGACCGCGCTTTTATCCATACGGAGATCCGGGTACGTTACGGAGTGTAGCGGCCACAAGTGAGAGGAGACCCATGCCGCGCATACAGCCGGTAGAGCCTGAGAACGCCCCGGAGGCGGCGCAGCCCCTGATCGAGGCGGGCAAGGAGCAGACCGGCGGGGAGGTCATCAACTTCTTCAAGCAGATGTCCGTCTCTCCGACGACGTTCAAGGCGTACATGGACTTTGCCGGGACGATGCAGGAGGGCGCGCTCGACCGCCAGATGCAGGAGTTGATCGCCGTCGCCGTCTCGGACTTCGACGGCTGCAAGTACTGACTGTCCGTCCACTCCGCAGTTGCGGAGCAGGAAGGCGCCAGCCAGGAGGAGCGCGAGAAGGCGCAGCGGTTCGAGTCCGACGACCCGAAAAGGGCGGCGGCGCTCGCCTTCGTCCGCGATGTCGCCGAGAACCGCGGGCACGTCTCCGACGACTCCGTCCAGGAGGTGCGCCAGGCGGGCTACACCGACGAGCAGATCATAGAGATGGTCGCCAACGTCGCCCTCACAACCTTCTCGAACTACTTCAACGAGACCATCGGTACTGAGGTTGACATTCCGGCCGTCGAACCGGTGCACGGCTAAGGACGGCCCCTTGGGGGCGGTCCGCCGCCCCCATTCTCTAAACACGCTCGGAGGGAAACGTGGTACGCGAGATAGCGGTATTCCGGACGCACGAGGGCCAGGCGGAGGCGTTCGTCGAAGCATACAGGGGCGCGAGCCTCCACCGCGGCGTCGAGGACCCGGACTCATTCACCCTGATCGTGGAGTGGGACTCCGTCGAAGCGCACACGACGCCCACACAGAAGCCGGATTTCGGGGAGTCGGTCGGACCCTACCTCGCCGGTCAGCCCGAGGTGCGCCACCTAGAAGCCGTGGCGTAAGGGAGGTTTGACGTGCCCGAGGCGCTGGGCTTCGACATCTACGGCACGCTGGTGGACCCTCTAGACATGAACGAGCACCTGAGGGGGTTGATCGGAGAGAAAGCCGACCGCTTCTCGGAGCTCTGGCGCGAAAAGCAGGTCGAGTACTCCTGGCGGCGAGGTCTCATGCGCGAGTACGCGGACTTCGGGGTCTGTACCCGGCAGGCCCTCGATTTCGCAGCCCTCTCGCTCGACGTGGAACTCTCGGCCGACCAGCGGGAGAGGCTTGCAGAGGAGTACCAGAACCTCCAACCGTTCCCGGACGTGATACCCGGCCTGGAGCGGCTGCGGTCCGAGGGGCATACCCTGGTCGCCTTCTCCAACGGCGTGGAGCAGACGGCGCGGGTGCTGCTGGGAAGAGGCGGCGTGCTCGACCACCTCGAGGCCGTCGTCAGCGTGGACGACCTTGGCACCTTCAAGCCCGACCCGGAGGTCTACCGCTACCTTGCCAGGCGGCTGGAACGGCCGGTGGAAGAGACGTGGCTCGTCTCGAGCAACGCGTGGGACGTGATCGGGGCGAAGTCCGCGGGGCTGCGGGCGGCCTGGGTCAGGCGGAGGCCCGACGCCGTCTTCGATCCCTGGGACATCGAGCCCGATCTCGTAGTCGAGAACCTGGAGCAACTCGCCGGGAAGCTCTAGGGAGGTGTCATTAACCCCACCTGTTCGGGGGCGGTGGCGCCGGTGCGCGCAGGGCCGAAAATCCTACCCTGGCAACATCTCACAGCGGCTTGCGGCAGTATCGATCTTCTCGCAAGCCGGGCTACAGGCATCAGGTTTCGGGTATCAGAAAGGACTTACCGGACAGACGGTAGTCGCCAATGGGAAGCCCTCGGG
>JALZNL010000186.1 GCA_030857715.1 Actinomycetota bacterium
GCGTCCTCCTCGAAGGTCTCGAAAAAGGTGCCTACCTCGTAGAAGAGAATGGTCCCCGGCGGCAACTGCGCCTTTAACTCTGCGTAACGTCCCAGCATGAGGCTATTCTACGGCGGTGCTTCCCTTTCGTCAGCACCGAAACGTCCGGCGTGGCGGTTTGTATGCGTGAGGCGGACCTCGGGGATTCTCCGGCGGCGCTGCTCAGGCCCGGCGCATCGCCAACGAGAAGATCCCCGCGCCCGCCAGCAGGAGCAGGGCGGCCATCGGGAGCACGCCCACGCCGCCGGTGTCCGGCACCGACTCCGCCACCTCGATGACACCGGCGGCGACTCGGTCCCCGGACATCCCGGGGCCGCTCTCGGGGTCGTCGTCGGTCCGGTAGTCGTCGGTCATGGCGTGCACGATCAGGGCACTGCCGTCATCGTCCAGGATAGAGTCGGGGCCGGCGGATAGCGTGATCCGGTCGTTGACGTACTCGTAGCCCGCCGTCCCGTCATCCGCCACCGGGATGTTCTCCAGGTCCCCGGCGTGAGGCCCGTTGGGGTTATCGAAGCCGTGCTCGGCGCCTGTCGGGTTGAAGTGGTCGCCGGCGGACTCGAAGGCCGGGTCGGAGAGGTCGGCCTTCTCATGGATGTGGAGACCGTGGGTGCCGGGGGGGACGTTGCCCGTGATCTCGACGTCGATCGCCACTCCCTCCGAGGTCTCGACGAACTCCGCCGTCCCTACGGCCTCGTCCTCGCTGGTCCGAAGCTCCGCCGTCGCCGCAACCCCGCCCTGGGCCAGGACCGGACCGGCGACCAACGCCAACAGCAGGGCTCCGAACAACACCAGCGCGGCGATTCGCTTCTCTCTCAAGGTCTTCTCCCGTTCCGCCTGCTTCCGCCATCGCGCGGCACGTCGCCGCGTCGAAGAGCATTGTACCCGCCGTCGGGAGGGGCCAGCGACTAAAATACGCCCGTGGACGACGTGGACCCCCGGCTCTCGAAGCTCATCCTGGCGCACGCCGCCGTGGGCGCCGGCCTGAGCCTGGCCTCCTCGATCCGGCACCAGGGCACGCGCCGCGCCGCCGCCCTCTTCGCGCTCGGCGTCTGCCTCCCAGCGGCGGGCGAACTCCTCGCGACGGGCCCCCTGAAGCTCCTGCGACACCGAACGCGCCCCAGGGTGGCGGGCGTGCCGGTCGCCGTCCTGCTCGGCTGGTACTGCGCCATCAACGGCTCCCTCTCCCTCGCGGAGAACGCCCTGACCCACCTGCCCCTGGACGAAGCAACCCGGGAGGGGCTCCCGCCATTCGGCGCGGCGCTCGTCGGGACGAGCCTCGACCTAGTCCTGGACCCCGCCGGCCTCGACGCCGGTCTGTGGGAGTGGAACGGCGACGGCGCCTACGCGCGGGAGGTAGAAGGGGCCAACGGACGCTCGGGCGTACCGCTCGTCAACTACGCGGGCTGGCTCGCGCTGGTCGCGGGCGTGGTGGCCACCCACGGGCGGCTCTTCGGGGAACGGCGTCCCGCCGGCCGGCTGCCGGCGTTGCTTCTCTTGCCGTACTACCTCGCGGCGGCGGCCTGGGCGATAAGGAGACGCAGGTTCCGGTACCTGCTCTTCTCGTCCCCGTTCGCGGTCGCGCTGTACGTGGGCCTGAAAAAAGGCTAGCTTACCCTCCGAGACGAGTCGAGAGAGGAGAGTTCGTGGGCCCGAAGCCTGTGATCCTGGACGTAGACCCCGGCCACGACGACGCCGTGGCCATCATGATGGCCTGCGGCTCGCCGGGGCTGGACCTCCTCGCGGTGACCACGGTCGCCGGCAACGCGACGCTCCCGAAGACCACGCGCAACGCGCTGCGCATCCTCTCCCTGATCGGGCGCACCGACGTTCCCGTCGCCGCCGGCGCATCCGGACCTCTCGAACGGCCCCTCCGCACCGCCGAGGATATCCACGGCGAGAGCGGGATGGACGGGCCGGAGATCCCGGAGGCCACCTTCGAACCGGACGGCCGCGGCGCCGTCGGGCTCATCGCGGACATGCTCAGGGAGTCCCCCGAGCCCGTCGCCCTGATCCCGGTCGGCCCACTCACCAACGTCGCCGCGTTCCTCAAGGCGCATCCGGACCTGAAGGGCAAGATCTCCCGTATCTCCCTCATGGGCGGGAGCATGGGGCTTGGAAACACCACGCCGGCGGCCGAGTTCAATATCTACGTGGACCCGGAGGCCGCCCGTGAGGTCTTCGAGTCCGGCCTCCCCATCACGATGAGCGGCCTGGACGTCACCCACCAGGCCGGCGCTGGCAGGACCGAACGGGACCGCCTGCGCGGCATCGGGGACGTCGGGGAGGTGGTCGCTGGCTTCCTGGACTTCTTCGCCGGGACCTACGAAAGGGTCTTCGGCTTCGACGCCCCGCCCCTGCACGACCCCGTCGCGGTCGCGGCGGTCCTGGAGCCCGGCCTCCTGAAAACGCGTCCCATGAACGTGGAAGTCGAGTGCGAGAGCGACCTTACCCGCGGCGAGACGGTCTGCGACCTCCACGGCGTGACGGGCAAACCCCAGAACGCGGACGTCGGCGTCAAACTGGACCGGGAGGCCTTCTTCGACCTGCTGCACGATTCTCTGAAGCGTCTGTAGGGGCGTTTCGCGAAACGCCCCTCGCGGGTCGCGCGAGACGCGTTAATCCTCTTCGAGGCGCGCCTCCCGGAGCGCCCGGACGACGAAGGCGTCGAACCCGACGAAGGCGGTCGCGTCCCCGGGGGAGACTTCCAGCTCGGCGTGGTCTATGGCCGGCGTGACGGTTACGCGGAGATCCGGCGCGATGCCCTCCAGATTGTGGGACTCGGAGGCCGGAAAGTACTTGTCCCGCGGGCCGGTGGCGACCTCGACGGGGGCCCGTATCCGTCCCGTCCCGGCGAGCGGCGAGAAGGCTTCGAGGTCCTCTTTGACCCCATCCGGAAGATCCGCGTAGAGCTCATCAAAGCGGGCGGGGTCCCTGTTGGCGAGCAGCGCGACCACCGCCGCGGCGTCCGGTTCGAGGTCCTCCGTCCGGCGCAGGCGGACGCCGCCCAGGGGGTTCGGGTTCTCGCGCCCGACGGCTTCCAACTCCGCGGACAGGTCCTGCCGGTCTTCGCCGGGGGGGAGCGCGGCTATCATGGAGCGGGCCACCACGTAGGAGAGGAAGGGGTCGGCGTCGTGGCGGGCGAAGGTTCCGTCCTCCTTTTCGTAGCGGCCGGTGGTGGCGACGTTCAAGATAGTTCGGATGTCCGAGTACGGGGCGACGCCGGCGACAAGGGAGACACGGTCGCCGGTGTCAGGTCTCTGGGCGGCGAGGAGGGCGAGGGTCGCGCCGGTCGAGATGCCGACCATGGATACTTCACCTTCCGCGGCATCCGGCCGGTTGGAGACGGCGCGGGCCACCTCGGCGGTCTCGGCGACCGTTTCGGGGGTGATCCTGTCCTCCATCAACCCCGGAAGGTCAGGCAGGACCACGAGGTACCCGGCCCTGGCGAACCCTTCCGCCAGCCGCCGCGCCTCGGGCAACTCCCGGCCTTCGGGGACCGTGCCGTTGACGAAGAACACCGCCGGCCACGGGCCCTCCCCCGCCGGCCTCACGATCAGGGCCGGGTTCCCGGCTACGGTCCCGTCGCCAAAGCGTGGCTCGCCGCTCACGGCCTCCGCCGCGGGCGTCAGTACCGGGGCGTCGAGGACGGAGGAGATCACGACGACCGCCCGCGCCTGCGCGTCGACCCACGACCAGAAGACCAGAACCCCAACGAGCATCGCCAGCAGCACGAGAAAGATGGCGAGCCGGCGCCGGCGCCTGAACTTCTCCTCCCTACGGACCCGAACCCGCAAAGCCTCTCCCGTCGGAGACGACCCTTCCGCCGCTAACTATGCTACGGGATCCTCCCTCTGTCTACGCCGGCCCGGCGGGGTGTACGGGGAGGGTTAGCGCCCGTCTTCGTCAGACCTTTTCGAGCGGATGATGCGGCCCCGCCGGTAGCTCGACCCGTACCCCGTCCCCGGGCCGCACCTCGCCCTCCGTGACCACGACGCCCATGATGCCGGCCTTCCGGACGAGGTTGCCCATTTCGTCGCGATCCAGCACGGCCTCCATCAGGCCTGGTTGAAAGTCATCCAACTGCCTGCAGGGGTTGCGCAGGCCCGTTACCCTGACGGACGCCTTCTCGCCGAGGTACAGCGTGGCTCCGGTCGGCAGGCCGAGCAGGTCGACGCCGCGGGTGGTGACGTTCTCGCCCATCTGCCCGGCGAAGACGTCGAAGCCCGCCGCCCGTAGCTCGTCGTGGAGCTCCGCGTGGATGAGGTGCACCTGCCTCAGATTCGGCTGCGTCGGGTCCTGCCTTACCCGAGAGCGGTGTTTGACGGTCTCGCCCATGTGGGCGTCGCCCTCCACGCCAAGCCCGGCCAGGAGCCGGATGCCCTCCCCATTCGTCTTGCCGAAGGTGTGCTCCGCGCTGCGGCTGACCGAGATTACCGTTCCGTTCACAGTCCCGCGCTCCTTTCATGGACAGGGCAGGCAGTCGCCCCGGAGCATACCGGACCCCGCCGTCCAGGACGGCCGCCGTTCTAGCCGACCGCCAGGGCCACGATCCCCAGAACCATACAAAAAGAGGCCAGGAGGCGACGCCCCAGGCCGCCCTCAGCCAGCAAGCCCCCGCCCAGAAGCGTCCCGATGAGGATGCCGATCTCGCGGGCGGGGGCGACGCGGCTCACCGGGGCGAAGACCAGCGCCGTGAGAACCAGCAGGTACGCGACGGGGCTGAGCACGGCCACGCCCAGCGTCTCGGGCCAGCGGGCCCGCCAGGCGCCGCGGATCTCCTCCCTCCTCCGCAGCGCGACCGGCAGGAGGACGGCTGTCTGCACCAGCAGGGAGCCCCAGTAGTAGAGGACGGGCGAGAGCGAGAGGTCGCCCACGGCGTACTTATCCCACAGGGTGTAGGCGGCGATAAAGGCGCCGGTCAACACACCGAATATCACCCCAAGCCGTCTCTCCCCCGGCGACCTCCTCCCAACGTCCGGTTCCCAGGCCAGCAGAAACACCCCGGCGACGATCAGGAGGATGCCGACCCAGGCTACCGGCCCGGCGCGCTCCCCGAGAAGAAGGATCGCGGCCCCGCTCGCGAGCAGGGGCCCCGTGCCCCGCGCCAGAGGATAGACGACGGAGAGGTCTCCTACCTGGTAGCCCTTCTGCAAGGAGAGAAAATACCCGATGTGCAGGGCCCCAGTGCCGAACACGAAGAGCAGCCCAACGGGCCCCACGCGCTCGCCCCCAATAAAGACGACGGCCGCCAGAGGCGCGAAGATCACCGTCGAGAGCGCGCTGTAGAGCCAGACGAACGCAGGCCCGCTGGCGTCGCCGCTGGCGCGCCTGGCCAAGAGGTTCCAGGCGGCGTGGAGAAAGCCGGAGATCAATACCAGGCCCAGGGCGAAAAGGGTGACGGTCACGCTCCTTTCGGCCGGACCCCGCCCCAGGGGCGGGACGTACGCTCGTCACGA